>NZ_JAQFIT010000003.1:0-251914 GCF_029504805.1 Ereboglobus sp. PH5-5
GTCTTCGCAAAACTCAAAAGCGACGTGCGCAAAGCCTCGCCACGCGAGCATGAGAGCCTGATCAGGGCCGTTGCCGCGTCGGTGCGCAGTTTCACAGCGCGCCAATGCAACAACTTCTTCGCCCATGCACATTATGCGACTAATTAATTAGGAATTGCTCTAGCTTAGCCGACGTTTCGGCAACAGCCGAAAAAACGCATGCAAGTCGCTCGCGCCTCAACAAACGCGGCAAAGCCGGGCAGGATATCCTCCCCCTGAACCGTATCCGACGCGGAAACCAGAACGCGACTTGCATCGCGGTGGCGCTGCTTGCCTTGCGCTCGGAGTTTCCCGCCCGAGGGCCGCGCAAGCGCAGAAAAGTCTTTTCTCACTCCGGCGCTAAAAACATTCCGCCCTCATGCATCGTGACGTTCATGCTCAAACAAAAGGGGATAATCGAGCCAGGCCAAACCAGACAACCCGCTCCTTTCAGGCGCTTCGGGCGCGCGCGGCCAAGCCATCTCTGGCAAATGGACATCAAGGGCTACTCCTCCATTCACTGCGGCTCGCGCGGCCATTCGAGAACCATCGTCGCCGGCCACTACCGCTATCCGCCCGGCCTCTTCGCATGCGACAATCAGGCCGGCGCCACCATGAAAGCGTCCCTTGCCTCGGTGTTCAGCCGTTACAGGCTGCCCGAATGCATCCTCCGCGACAACGACCCGCCTCGGGGTAACGTCGGCGCGGGACATGGCATCAACCCCGCAGTGCTCGCCCCACCCCGCCCAACCGTTGATTTTTTCTACTGGCAAAACGCGCAACTGAACGCACTTTAATCCGCAATATGTCCACACATCACTTTCAGAATACCGCACCAACCGCACCGGCCCCGCGCCTCGACGACGACGACGAAATCGAGGAGGCTCTGGCTCGCAAAAACGCCGCCCCCGTGGCCACGCTCATCCAGAAAAAATTCCTTGAGCAGCGAAAAATCTTCCTCTGGGGCCCCGTCACCGACGAGTCCGCCAAGGATCTCACCGAAAAACTTCTTTATCTCGAAGCCGACGCCCCGGGCAAGGAAATCACCTTCTATATCAACTCCCCCGGCGGAATCATCACCTCCGGCATGGCCGTTTACGATACGATGAAGCTCATCTCGTCGCCCATCACGGTCGTTGTCACGGGCATGGCGGCATCGATGGGCTCAATCCTCCTGTGCGGCGCTCCCAAGGGCCGCCGTTTTATCTATCCGCACGGCCGCGTGCTCATCCATCAGCCGCTCATTTCCGGCCGCATGATCGGTCCGGCAACAGACATCAACATCCAGGCTCAGGAAATGGAAAAGACCCGCGCCGAGCTGAACAAAATCCTCGCAGAGTCCTCCGGCCAATCGCTCGAAAAAATCGACCGCGATACCGACCGCGATTTCTACCTCAACGCCCAGGAAGCCATCGCCTACGGCCTCGTGGATAAAATCGTGGACAAAATCTGAGCAACTAGAACGACACTCTCATTCCCACCCAAAGCGCATCCGAGCCCGTTTCGGATGCGCTTTTTTTGCGCGCCGCAACTCAACACAAACACATACTCCCGCCCCCGCCCTGCCCGGCGGCGGCGCTGAAACAAAACACACGCAAAAAAAAGACTGGATTGTTTTCGCGCGCGCTTTTTTCAATTTGGCTTTCTCGAAACTTTATCTCCCTTCTCGCAATTCTCCCATGATTGAAGTCAAAGGTTTGGTGAAAAATTTCGGCGCGAAACGCGCCGTGGACAACATCAGCTTTAGCGTCCGGCGCGGCGACATCGTCGGCTTTCTCGGGCCAAACGGCGCGGGGAAATCCACCACCATGAAGATGATCACCGGCTTCATCACGCCGACCGCCGGCACCGCCATTGTGGACGGGCACGACGTGCGCCGCGACCCCGTGGCGGTCAAGCGCGTCATCGGCTACCTGCCCGAAAGCGCGCCCGCCTACGGTGAGATGACCGTCGGCGAATTCCTCGGGTTCATCGCGGACGTGCGCGGATTTCGCGGCGCGGATGCGCGCGCCGAAAAAGTGGAGCGCGCCATCCGGCTCACGCATCTCGAAAGCGTGTGTCACCAAACCATCGAGACGCTTTCCAAGGGCTACCGCCAGCGCGTCGGCTTTGCGCAGGCGCTCCTGCACGACCCGCCGGCGCTCATCCTCGACGAGCCGACCGACGGGCTCGACCCGAACCAGAAAAACGAGGTGCGCGCCCTCATCAAGTCGATGGCCTCCGAAAAAGCCGTGATCCTCTCGACGCACATCCTCGAGGAGGTCGAGGCCATTTGCACGCGCATCATCATCGTCTCGCAGGGCAAAATCGTCGTCGATGAAACGCCCGCGGAGTTTCGCGCGCGCCAACCCGGCGCGCGACTGGACGAGATTTTCCGCTCGCTCACCGTTGGCGACATGGCGTGAGCGTTTCCCCCGTTTTTTCCCGACGCGAAAAAACAAATTCCCGACCATTCCCTCCCGCAGCCTTTTCCAACAACCCATTATTTCGCCGACTCATGATCTGCACCATCTTCAAACGCGAATTCCTCGGCTACTTCCGCACGCCGGTGGCTTATGTGTTTCTCATCGTGTTCCTCACGGCCTCGGTAGGGCTGGCGTTTTTTCTTGGAAACTTTTTCAAGAACAACGCCGCCACGCTTGAAAGTTACTTCTTGTTTCTGCCGTGGCTGTTTTTGTTCTTCGCGCCCGCCGCCGGCATGAGGCTTTGGGCGGAGGAAAAACGCTCCGGTTCCATCGAGCTGCTGTTCACACTGCCCGTCACCACGACGCAGGCCGTGCTCGGAAAATATCTCGCGGCGTGGGCGTTTCTCGCGCTCGCCGTCGTGCTCAGTTTTCCAATGGCGCTCACGGTCGGTTATCTCGGCGACCCGGATTGGGGCGGCGTGCTCACGGGCTATGTTGGGGCGATTTTCATGGCGGGCGCCTACCTCGGCATCTGCTCGCTCACCTCGGCGCTCACGCGCAACCAGGTCATCAGCTTCGTCATCAGCTTTGTCGTTTGCCTCGTGTTTGTGTTTCTCGGCTGGAGCGTGTTCAACGGCGCGCTCGGAGCCGTGCTGCCCGTCGGGGCCGTCGATTTTGTGGCGAACTGCGGCTTCATCCCGCACTTCGATCCCTTCATGAAAGGCATCATCGACCCGCGCGACGTCGTCTACTTCCTGTCGGTCGCCGGCATCACGCTCTTCATCAACGTCGTCGTCCTCGAACGCTGAACCGCCAACGCAAACCCATTTTTTCCGCGCCATGAAAATCGGAAACAAACTCGTCGCCGTCGCCCTCGTCATCGTTGCGATCATCCTCGTCAACTTCATCGTCTCGCGGCTCCCGCTGCGCGTCGACGCCACCGCCGGCGGCATCTACACGCTCTCGCCCGGCACCAAGTCGCTCCTCTCGAAAATCGAGACGCCGCTCGCGCTCGACTTTTATTTTTCGCGCGACGCCGCCGGCCTGCCCACCTCCTACAAAAACTACGCCTCGCGCGTGCAGGAGCTTTTGCGCCAGTATGTCCGCGCCTCCTCCGGAAAAATCACGCTCAACATCATCACGCCGCAAGCCGACACGCCCGAGGAGGAGCGCGCCGCCGCCGCGGGCCTCCAGGCGCAAACCATCAACGCCACGGGCGAGACGATCTACTTCGGCCTCGTCGCAATCCAGGCCGACCAGGAAAAAAACATCCCCGCCTTCACGCCGCAACGCGAGGCGTTCCTCGAATACGACATCTCGCAACTCATCCACGGCGTGCAGCTCGTCAAAAAACCGCGCCTCGGCCTCATCAGCAGCCTGCCGCTCGCCGCGCCGCCGCCAAACATGATGATGCTCCAGCAACGCCAGCGCATGCCGCAGCCGCAGTTCGTCTAC
The DNA here is from genome assembly GCF_029504805.1 of Ereboglobus sp. PH5-5. Classification (NCBI taxonomy): domain Bacteria; kingdom Pseudomonadati; phylum Verrucomicrobiota; class Opitutia; order Opitutales; family Opitutaceae; genus Ereboglobus; species Ereboglobus sp. PH5-5. The sequence goes on from NZ_JAQFIT010000003.1 coordinate 3,879, forward strand.
ACCGAGTGGTCGCGCAACTGCGAGATCGTCACCATCGACCCCGCGACCACGCCCGAGCTGCCCGCCAACCTTGACGCGCTCGCGATCATCCACCCGCAAGGCATCCCCGACAAACTCCAATACGCAATCGACCAGTTCATCCTCGCCGGTCACCCCGTCCTCCTCGCGCTCGACCCCTCCTCGCAACACGCGCGCCGCTCCACCAACCAGCAGGCCATGATGATGGGCATGCCGCCGCAGGACATCTCCAGCGACCTGCCGCGCTTCCTCAAAACATGGGGCGTGACCTACGACCCCAACCGCATCGTCGGCGACAACAAACTCGCCACCACCATCCAGACCGGCCGCGCCGTCGAGCGCTACCCCGTGTGGCTCACCCTCACCGCCGAAAACCTCAACCGCGCCGCGCAACCCACCGCGCAACTCAACACGCTCCTCTTCGCCGAACCCGGCTCCTTCGCAATCGACACCGCCGCCACCGGCCTCACCGCCACGCCGCTCATCGAAACCACCGACCAGGCCGGCGACGCGCAACGCGACGCGCTCCAATTTGCCCAGCCCGGCGAAACCGCGCGCCTGCTCACCCCGAGCGGAAAAAAAGTCCTCGCCGTCCAGCTTACCGGAAAATTCAAAACCGCGTTTCCCGACGGCGCGCCCAAGAAAACCGACGCCAGCAACAAGCCGGATGACGCCGCAGCCAATGCGTCCGCCGACAAACCCGCCGGGCAAGACGCCGACGCCAAAACCGAACACCTCGCCGAGGGCTCCTCGACCGTCATCCTCGTCGCCGACACCGACTGGCTCTTCGACGACTTCGGCCTGCGCAAGTTCAACTTCCTCGGCACCGAGGCCGTCGAGCCCTTCAACAACAACCTCGCCTTCGCGAGCAACATCGCCGACATCATCGCCGGCTCCACCGACCTCGTCACCCTCCGCGGCAAAGGCGCCGTCGAGCGCCCCTTCACCGTCGTGCGCGACATGCAGGCCGCCGCCGAGAAAAAATACCAGGCCAAGCTCGCCGAACTCGAAACCCGCATCACCGAAGTGCAGGGCAAGCTCGGCGAACTCATGGGCCGCACCTCCGAGGGCAACCGCCTCGTCGCCACGCCCGAAATCCAGAAAGCGATCGAGGACTTCCAAAAACAGGAAGTGCAGATGCGCCGCGAACGCCGCGAAATCCGCCGCTCCCTCCGCGAGGACATCGACGCGCTCGAATACCGGCTCGCCGCCATCAACATCCTCCTCGTCCCCGCGCTGATCCTCGCCGGCGCATGGCTCTTCCAACGCGCCCGTCGCAAATAAACCCCCGCGCCGATTTAATGATATTCGTAAAACACAGTGCCAGTTCTTTGGAGTGCGGTGGCAGAGCGAAGCGGCGACATCGCTTTGAGCGAGTTGCGCCCGGTGAAAATCTTACGCTGTTCAAAGCGGTGTCGCCGGTCGCTTGCGCTCTCTCTGCCACCGCACTCCAAATGGCCTCTTCATCCTTGTAACTTTATTCCGCGAAACTCAGTAGACCAATGAAACTCAAACCGCTCGTCATCACAGTCGCCGTGCTGCTCGTGCTTGCCGGCATCACATGGATTGCCACCCGCCCGCCCGCGCCCGTCACCGCCGACGCCCGCGTCGGCAAAGCGCTCGCGCCCACCGAAAAAATCGCCCGGGCCGCGCGCGTCGTCATCACCGACAACGGCAAAAAAATCGAACTCGCGCGCGGCGCCGACCAGACCTGGCGCAACGCGAGCTATTACGACCTCCCCGTCGATTTCCCCAAGCTCACGCGCCTCGTCTCGGACCTCACCGGCGCAAAAATCGAGCGCTTCGTCTCGGCCGATCCCGAACGCGTCAAGCGCCTCGATTTCAACGGCGCGCAAATCGCGTTTCACGCCGCCGATTCGATCGCCGACGCCGCGCCGCTCTACTCGATCGACATCGGACGCACCGCCGACAACGGCGGCCGCTTCGTCCGCCACACCGGCGAAACCAAGGCCTACCTCGCCAGCTTCAACCTCTGGCTCGACACCGAGCCGAAAAACTGGGCCGACAGCGCGCTCGTCCCGCTCAAGACCGCGGACATCGCGAAAGTCGAGTTCACCTTCCCCGACGCCCCGCCGCTCGCCTTTGCCCGCAAGGAAAAGACGGAACCCTTCGCCCCCGACCCCGCGCGCGAAGGCTGGAAAACAAAAACCTCCGCGCTCGACAACCAGCTCAACACACTCACCACGCTGCGCTTCCGCGACACCGTTGACCTCGGCACCCCCGACGCCGCCGAAGCCAAAAAATACGCGCGCACGGTGACCCTCACCGCCTTCGACAACCGCGCCGTCACGATCACCATGGGCCGCCGTCCCGCCAAAACGGTCCCCAAGCCCGCCGCGCAGGAACCAAAACCCGACGCCGCAACCGGCGGCACGACCGGGCCCGAAACGGAAACAATCCCCGCCGGCGCGGTGTATATCCAAATAACGGATGCAAAATCCGATTCCCCGGTAAACGCCCTCATGCAAAAACGCGCCGTGGAAACCTACGACCACGTCTTCACCGGCCTCCCCGCCGCGCCCGGCGACCTCCTCGAGAAAATCCCGGAAGACACCCCGCCGCCGACCTCGGATAAAAAAGAATAAGACCAGCGTCCTTAAACAGCCTACAAATGCGGCTTATTCTTTAGGTCCCGACAATGGAAGGACGGTTTCGCCGTTGCCAAGCGCAGGCGACATTTGCCAACCGCCGCGTTTGTCTTTCTTCATTTCCCGGCACGCCCGTCCGGCGTTTCACCGAAACGCATTCCATTCAGTCGAGGAATACTGCTCGGTCAATCCATCGACCTCGTGCTCCGCGAAATCGGGCCACGGCGTCTCGACGGCCTCCGCGCACATCGCCTTTGCAAGTCTCCCGATAAATTCCATCTTGAACGCATCCCAGTCCAATTCCGCCGATACCGTCGCGCGCGCGATCGACCCTTGAAACAACATGCCCTCCTTCGCGCGCTTTTGCGCCGCGCCCGCAATCTTTGCGCCCGTGTCCAAATGGATCACATCGTAACGCTCCGGACGCTCGAAGCACACCGTCGGCAGGCCCTCGCCTTCCGCCGCGGCTTCCTTTTTCAGGACAACATTCTCGCCCATCGCCGCCAGCGCATCCGCGATGCACTCGTGGACGACGCGATATGACTCGGGCGCGGGCACCTCGCAAAGCGCGTGCTCGCGCGGAATCACAAGCGCATACGTCCAGTCCTCCCGGTGATCGACAACCCCGCCTCCCGTCGCGCGCCGGCAAAGGTCAAACGGCCCCTCTTCCTCCGGCGGCAGTTGCGAGCGCACATATTCGAGCTTCTGGCTGTATCCAAAAGTGAACGCCGCGCTCCGCCAGCCATAATGACGGAACCGCGCATGCCCGCGCTCCGGGTAGCGTTTGAGCAAAAGAAAATCCGCGGCCATGTTTTCGGCCGCGCCGCCCGTGCGCATGGGAAGAATATCCAAGGTAATCGTCATGACGGAATCATGAAAAACTTTTCCCCGGCGTGAAGAGCCAAAACGTCGGGCAACTCGAACAAAAACACATTGCCCAAAACCTTCGTCACGCACACGGTCGTGCCCATGCCTCAACATTTTGCCGTCATCATTGCCGGGGGAAAAGGAGAGCGTTTCTGGCCGCAAAGCCGCGAACGCCGCCCTAAACATCTGCTGCCCATTGTCGGCGACAAGCCCATGCTCGCGCAAACGCTCGATCGCATTCGCCCGGTCGTGCCCCCAAAAAACACGTTCGTCATCACCAGCGCCGCGCAAGAAAAGGCCGTGCGCCAAGTGTGCGGGCAACTGCCACGGGCAAACATCGTGGCCGAGCCCGTCGGTCGAGACACCGCGCCCGCGGTCGCGCTCGCGGCGGCGCTTGTCGGGGCGCGCGATCCGCGGGGCGTTTTTGCCGTGCTGCCGTCCGACCACGTGATTCCCGACGCGAAGGTGTATCTGCGCGACCTGCGCGCCGCCTTTGCCGCGGCGGAGGCGGAACCCGTCCTTGTGACCATCGGCATCAAGCCGACGATTCCGGAAACAGGCTACGGTTACATTCAGCTCGGCAAGGACTGGAAAAAGTTTGGCGGCGCGAAGTTTTCCCGCGTGAAACAATTCAAGGAAAAACCCCCGCTCAAAACCGCGCGGCGCTATGTCGCGTCGGGCGATTACGCGTGGAACGCGGGCATGTTTGTCTGGAGCGTGCCGGTTGTTGAAACAGCCTTTGAAAAACACGCGCCCGACTATTTCTCCGCGATGAAGCCGGTGCGCGACGCGCTCGCGAAGCGCAAGCCGATCGGCGCCGCGCTGAAAAAAGTTTATTCGAAAATCGAAAAGCTCTCCGTCGATTACGCGCTGCTGGAAAAGGCGGACAACGTCGTCGTGCTGCCCGCGTCGTTTTCGTGGGACGACGTCGGCTCGTGGTCCGCGGTGCAGGCGCACTGCAAGCTCGATGCCGACGGCAACGCCCTGCGCGGCCCCGCGCTCGTTGAGCAGGGGCGCGGCAACATTGTGTTTTCGGAAAGCGGCCACCTCACCGCGTTGCTCGGCGCGGACGACATGATCGTCGTGCACACAAAGGACGCCACGCTTATCGCGCCAAAATCAAAAGCGCAGGAAGTCAAAAAACTGGCCGCCCGCATCGGGAAAATGAAAAACGGCCAAATGTGGCTGTAATCAATTCATGCTTCCTGAAATTCCCGAGAACTGGCGCGACACGCTTGGCGATGTTTCACAAGAGCAGTGGTATCGCGGACTGGATGCGTTTCTTGACGCCGAAATCGCGGCGGGACGCTCGATTCTGCCCGCGCGCGAGGATGTGTTCAACGCATTGCGCCTCACACCGCCCGGCGGCGTAAGGGTGGTGCTGCTCGGGCAGGACCCGTATCCAACCCCCGGACACGCTCACGGCCTGTGCTTTTCGGTGCGGCCCGACGTGCGCCCGCTGCCTCGCTCACTCAACAATGTCTTCAAGGAACTGCGCTCTGATTTGGGCGGGGAAAATTTTCAGCCGCCCGCGCACGGCTGTCTGGAAAGCTGGGCGAGGCAGGGAGTGCTCATGCTGAACACGGTGCTGACAGTGCGCGCGCGCGAGGCAAACTCGCACCAAAAACGCGGCTGGGAGATTTTCACCGATCGGGTGATCGCCGCCGTCAACGCCATGCCAGAAACGGTCGTCTTTGTGCTGTGGGGCAACCAGGCACGCGCAAAACGAAAGGCGATCACCGGCGCGCAACACCGCATCGTGGAAAGCGCGCACCCGTCGCCGCTGTCGGCGCGGCTGTTTTTCGGATGCCGCTGTTTTTCAGCGGTCAACCGGCACCTCGTCGAGGCGGGGCGGCCCGCGATTGACTGGTGCCTGCCGGACACGCCGGAAACCGCGAGCAAGGGTTTGCTTCCGGGGTTTTAATGTGCGTGAAATTACGGACGAAACCCATGCCAAACGAACCTCACCAGTTCAGCCGCGCCGCACAGGAGTTGATCGGGAGCTTTCGAAAAATTCCCGATGAAACTCCAAGGAAAATGCGCATACGCCCGACAAAGGACATGGGCGGACTGGTTCAGGACTTGCTCGTAAAATACAAAATCGGGATCGAGTCGGAGGAATCCGTGATCCGCGAGCACTGGGCGGAAGTCGCGGGCCCCGCGAACGCGCACTATTCGCACGTGAGGGATCTCGACCAGCGCGGCTGCCTGACCGTGCTCGCATCGCACGCGGTGGTGCGCAACGAGTTGTTTTTGCATCGCAAAATGCTGCTCCAAAAAATCCAAAAACTGCCCGGCTGCGCGAAAGTGAAGGCACTGACCATCCGCGCGGGCTGACACAATGGCGCGCCCCGCGACCACGTTTGCCGTCGCGCACTTTTGCGCAAAATCGCAACAGTCGCAGCAAGATCGCGGGCGCGGATTTTTGAATCCGTGTTATTTTGCTGCGCATGAACTCAGGCAATATTCACGGCAAAGTCGTTTTAATCACAGGCGCAAGCAGCGGGATCGGCGAAACCACCGCGCGCCTCCTCGCCAGACAGGGGGCCACCGTCGTCCGCGACGGCGGCGTTGCGTCCTGCCACGAGGTCGATGTCACACAAAAAGACCAGGTGGAAAAGATGATCGCCGCCGCGGCCGCGCAACACGGTCGCATCGACGCGCTCGTCAGCAACGCCGGCCTCATGGCGCTCTCGCCTATCGCGTCGGGCAAGACCGGCGAGTGGGACCGAATGATCGACCTCAACATCAAGGGCATGCTCTACGGTATCGCCGCGGTCTGGCCGGTTTTCGAAAAACAAAAATCCGGCCACTTCATAAACATCGCCTCAATCGCCGGCCTCAAAGTCGCGCCCGGCAACACCGTCTATTGCGCAACGAAACACGCCGTCCGCGCGCTCAGCGAAGGGCTCCGCATGGAATCGCGCGGGAAGTTTCGCGTCACCATTGTCTCCCCCGGTTACGTCGAGTCCGAGCTCATGTATGGCACGTCCGACGAGGCCACGCGCAACGGCGTCGTCGAGGCCTACAAACAAAACGCCATCCCCGCCGATTCGATTGCCGGGGCGATCCTCTATGCGATTTCCCAGCCGGACCACACCTCCGTCAACGAAATCGTTGTCCGGCCCACCGTGCAGGAATTCTAAAAACAATTCGACCATCCGCTCATCTCTCCCGCCATGAAACACATCACCCTCGTCAAATCACTCGCGCTCGGACTCGCCCTCAGCGCGCTCGGACTCGCGGGCATCACGAAAGCACAAACCATGCAAAACGACGCAACCCATTTGGACGCCAAACAACGCTCGATCGCCGAAGTCGCCGCGCTCACCGCGAGAGGCGATCTCGAAAAACTGAGCCCCGCCCTCGCCAAGGGACTGGACGCCGGCCTAACCATAAACGAACTCAAGGAAGTCCTCGTCCAAATGTATGCCTACACCGGATTCCCGCGCAGTTTGAACGGCCTGCAAACACTCATCACCGTCACGGAAAACCGGCGGCAATCCGGCATCGCCGACAAAACGGGAAAAGACGCCACGCCCCTGCCCGCCGACTTGGACAGGGACAAATACGGCGCGGAAACCCGCGCGCGACTCACCGGAAAACCACCCGCGCCCGTGACATCCGGCCCGCAGGCATTCGCGCCGATCATCGACACGTTTCTCAAGGAGCACTTGTTCGCGGACATCTTTGCGCGCGACATCCTGGGCATGCAAAGCCGCGAAATCGCCACCGTGGCCGCGCTCTGCGCATTGGGCGGCGTGGATCCGCAACTGCGCGCCCATCTCGGCGCCTGCATGAATGTCGGGACAACCCGCGCGCAAATCGAAGACCTGATCGCAACCATCGAACCTTCCATCGGAAAGCCCAATGCCGCCAACGCGCGCCGCTTATTGAACGACATCAGTCCCAAGGCCGCCACGATTTTTCCGCCGGGCGACAAAGGTTCGCCGAATTTCTTCACTGGAAACGTCGCCGTGCGCCCGCTTACGAAGGCCGATGGCGTCAACAAATACTCCGTCGGCAACGTCGTCTTTTCGCCCTCCGCGCGCACCAACTGGCACACGCATCCCGACGGGCAAATCCTGCTCGCGATCGCCGGACGCGGTTGTTATCAGGAACGCGGCAAGCCGGTCCGCTGGCTGGGCGCGGGCGACGTCGTCAACATTCCCGCCGGCGTGGAGCACTGGCACGGCGCCGCGCCCGGCAGCGAGTTCACGCACATCGCCCTCAGCAACGAATATCAAAACAGCGCCGTCACCTGGATGAAACCCGTGACTGACGAAGAATATAAAACCGCCACCTCCAAAAAATGAAACGTCTTACAATCCTCATCGCATTTCTTCTTATGACCGCAAACATTCACGCGCAGGAAAAACCCGCCGAAGACAAAATCCTAATCGCCTACTTCTCATGGAGCGGCAACACGCGCACCGTCGCCGGACAAATCCAAAAAACCGCCGGCGGCGACCTGTTTGAGATAAAAACCGTCAAGGCCTACCCGACGGTGTATCGCGAGTGCACCGCCGCCGCCAAAAAGGAGCAGCAGGAAAACGCCCGCCCGGAATTGTCAACCAAGGTCGCCGGCATGGACGATTACAACATCATCTTCGTCGGTTACCCGAACTGGTGGGGCACCATGCCGATGCCATTGTTCACGTTTTTGGAATCGTATGATTTTTCCGGAAAAACAATCATCCCGTTTTGCACGCACGAGGGAGGCCGGCTGGGCCGGAGCGCAAACGACATTAAAAAACTTTGCCCCAAGGCGACAGTCCGCGAAGGTCTCGCCATAAGCGGCAACGTTGCCAGGCGCGCGCAAAAGGAAGTCGACGCCTGGCTCCGCAAACTTGAAATAAGCAAATAAGAAACAATGAAACCCCTCATCATCTGCCACATGGTCTCGACCATTGACGGGAAAATAAACGCCGACGCCTTCGACGGCATCGCAAATGACAGCGACTACGAAACCACCGCCGCGAAACTCAAAGGCGACGCATGGATTTGCGGACGCGTCACGATGCAACACTTCGCGAAACGCAAACCCTTCGCCCCCGCGTCGGGCAAACCCGCCGGGCCGCAACCGGTGTTTGTCGCGCGCCGCGCGAAGTCCCACGCCATCGCCGTCGACACGCACGGAACGCTGAACTGGCGCGGCGGCGATCTCGATGGCGAGCATCTCATTTGCATCGTGAGCGAGCAGGCGCCCGCCGACTATCTCGCCGACCTCCGCAAAAAGAAAATCTCCCACATCGTCGCCGGACGAACGACTGTGGACCTGACGCGCGCGGTCGGGCTGTTGCGAAAACATTTCGGCATACGCCGCCTGCTCCTCGAAGGCGGCGGGCACATCAACGGCGGATTTCTCGCCGCCGGATTGATTGACGAGCTGAGCCTGCTTGTCGTGCCCGGCATCGACGGCCGCCACGACATCCCGACGGTTTTCGACGGCATGAAACCGGCAAAAAAGAAAGCCGTTCCGCTCAAGTTAAAATCCGTCGAGCGCCTCAAGCGCGGCACCCTCTGGCTCCGCTACAAAATCGCGCGGTAACACCCCGGCACCGGCAGGGAATTTAAAGATTCTCCCTTTCCGCAAAGCAGGCGTTTGCGGGCGCATCCGATCCTACACGGGGCGCGCCGCGCAAATGGCGCGCCTTGCGTCTCCCGGAGTTCGAAAATCATCGCATATCCGTCGCGCCGAATCCAGTTGCGGCGGCCCGCTGCGCGGCTATGCTTTGGCTCAATGCCTGTCCCTGTTTCCACATCGGCCGAAAGTTTCCTCAGCGCCCACATCCATGGAAAAGTCCTCGCGGCGAACAAGGGCGATGCGTGGCAGGGCGTCAAGGCGGTGATCACTGAGTCCACGGCGTGCGGCGAATTGCTGGACATTCCCCCCGTGAGCGAACCGTATCTCGTGTGGTTTATTTCGGGCGAATCCGAGGTTCACGACCGCGAAAAAGGCGGCCCCTGGATCAGGAGCATTGTGAAAAAAGGCTCGTTTTTTCTCTCCACCGGCGGCGAGCCCTACGACTGCCGCTGGCGCGCGCTGACACCCGAGCCGCGAGTGATCATGCACGTTTTGCTCGACCTTTCGCTGATGAAAAAAGCCTACGAGGAGGTCTATGGCATCGACGCCACGCACGCGCGCCCCCGCGACGTGTCGGGCGGCGAGGACAGTCAGCTAAACGCACTCATGGAGCAACTGCGCGACGAGCTGACGCGCCGCAAGGCGAGCCGGCTTCTCGTCTCGGGAATCGCGCAAGCGGTCGCCATTCACCTTGTCCGCAAATACTCCGCGCTCACGCAGCAATCCAACTCGACCGGAAGCCCCTCGCTGCCCGGCTTCAAGCTGCGCCAGATCACGGACTGGATGAGCAAAAACCTCGCCGAGGAGTTTGACCTCGCGACGCTTTCCGAAATCGCGGGCCTGAGCAAATTCCACTTTCACCGCCTCTTCAAGAAGGCCACGGGAAAAACGCCCTCGAAGTATCATATTGATTTAAGAATGAGCATGGCGCGAAAGCTGTTGAGGGAAACGCGGCGGAGCGTCGTGGAAATCGCGCTCGAGGTGGGCTACGCAAACCCGAGTCATTTCGCAAAAATCTTCCGAAGGGAAACCGGATTGTCCCCGAGCGACTACCGGCAGTTGCGATAAGTTTTTGAGACCGCGCACAAAACCTGCGCCCGCCGCTCTCACAGTCCTTAAATCAAATCCAGCATGACGGGATTGCGTTCGACCTTTCGCCAGATCACCCATACCTCGAAGTCGAGGGCGACGCGGGCGGCGGCCAGCTTTCGACACACGATCCGATTTTGCGCCGGCAGCGCGAACTGACGCCGCCCAACTCGCCCAACTGCGCAACCCTCAACAAAGCCCTCGGCGGATAAGTGTGGTGCGAAAATCCGTCACCCATCGAGGCGGTTGCGATTATTGAATCACTTTAAAACGGAACCTCGCTGGGAAAAGACCATCCGGAGGACATTTGCATTCTGGACTATTCACGGGGCGAAAATTCGCGCAGTGTTTCGGGTTTCTGAAATGCTGCATCTATTTATCGTCTCGCTCATCTGGGCGCTGTCCTTCGGCCTTATCAAGGGACAGCTTGCCGGGCTCGACACGACCGCGCTCGGCGTCGTGCGCACGGGTTTTGCGCTCCTTGTGTTTCTCCCCTTCTGGCGTCCCGGAAAAATCCGCGCGGGAGACGCCGTCCGCCTGGCCTGCATCGGAGCGGTTGAGTTTGGCTTGATGTATGTTTGCTACATGGCCGCGTTTCGGTTTCTGGCCGCCTACGAAGTAGCCATCTTCACCATCTTCACGCCGCTTTGGATTGCGGCGATCGAGTCGTTTCAGCTTCGCAGGATTCCGGCCGGCCTGACCTTCGCTGCGCTGCTCGCAATCGCGGGCGCGGCGGTCATCAGCTGGCAAACGCTCACACCCACGCACAATCTGCTGGCCGGCTTCCTGCTCGTGCAGGGCTCCAATGTCTGCTTCGCCGTCGGCCAGCTCATGTATCGCAAGATCAGACGGGGCGCGCTCGGCAAAACAAGCGACACCGCGCAGTTTGCCTGGCTCTACATCGGTGCGTTGCTCATCACGCTGCTCGCCTCGGGCGTGACGACAAACTGGTCCGCGTTTCGCCCGGATTTGTCGCAATGGCTCGTGCTCGCCTATCTCGGCGCCATTGCGTCGGGACTTTGTTTTTTTGGATGGAACCTCGGGGCGCTTCGAGTGAGCACGGCCACGCTCGCCGTCTTCAACAATATCAAGATACCGCTCGCCGTCGCGTGCTCGCTGCTGGTTTTCGGCGAGACGGCGAACATTCCCCGCCTGCTCGTCGGCGGCGCGTTGCTCATGGTCGCAATCTTTGTTGCGCAACACCGGCCACGCGGTTGAGTTTGCGGAAATTTTCAGCCCTTCAGTCCTTCAGCCTTTCAGCCTTTCCATGCAACCCATCGCGATACTCACCACCGGCGGCACCATCGACAAAGTGTATTACGACGCGCTCAGCAAATTCTCCGTCGGCGCGCCCGCGCTTCCCCGCTGTTTCCAGGAGGCCAATATCAACTACGAAGTTTCCGTGCGGGAAATATGCCGCAAGGACAGCCTCGACATGACCGACGACGACCGCGCGCGCCTGCGCGCCGCCGCCCTTGCCCGGCCCGAGTCGCGCCTCCTCGTCACCCACGGCACCGACACCATGACAAAAAGCGCCGAGGCCTTGCGCGACATTCCCGGAAAAACGATTGTCTTTGTCGGCGCCATGCAACCCGCGCACCTCCGCGAGACCGACGCGCCTTTCAACCTCGGCTTTGCCACCGCCGCCGTGCAACTGCTCCCGCCGGGCGTTTATATCGCGATGAACGGACAAGTTTTCCCCGCGGGCACCGTCCGCAAAAACCGGGAGGCCGGCCGCTTCGAGCCAGCCTGACAAAACACAATGCGCGGCAGTCCATGGCAGAACGATCGCCCGACTGCCGCCAACTCTCGAAACGCCGAAACCTCCGCGCTGATAAAACACGGGCTGTTTTTGGGCGGGCCCCGTTGCCATTTCCGGCCCGGGGCTCATCCGCTCACTCCGCAAGCAACACCGCGTAGCTTTTCTTACCCTTGCGCAACAACACGTATTTGCCGAACAACAAATCCGCGGCGGTCACCACACGGGCGGCCTCGCCGGCGCGGATGTTGTTCACATAAATGCCGCCGCCCTCAATGTCCTTGCGCGCCTGTCCCTTGGAATTGACGAGCCCGGCGTGCACAAGCAATTCGGTGAGCGGAGCGCCGGCGTCGAGCCTGGCGCGCTCGACCGGCTTGGTCGGAACCTCGCCAACAACATCGCGAAATATCGCCTCGCCGGTGTCGCCGATCTCCGCGCCGAACAAAATCTCGCTCGCCTTGAGCGCCGCGTCGAGCGCGGCCTGGCCGTGCACCGTGCGGGTGACCTCGCGGGCCAGCGCGCGATGCGCCTCGCGCGCCCCGGGGTTGGCGGCGTGCTTCGCCTCGAGTTCCTCGATTTCGGGACGGCTCAGAAACGTGAATCGCCGCAGATATTCGCAAACCTTCACGTCCTCGGTGTTGACGAAAAACTGGTAGAATTTGTAGGGGCTCGTTTTTTCGGGATCGAGCCACACCGCGCCGCCCACCGACTTGCCGAACTTGCTGCCGTCGGCCTTCGTGATGAGCGGGAACGTCATGCCGTGGGCGGTGATGCCGAGCTTGCGGCGGATGAAGTCGACGCCCGACGCGATGTTGCCCCACTGGTCGGAGCCGCCGATCTGGAGCTCGCAGTTGTGGTCGCGGCGCAGGATGTAGAAGTCGTGCGCCTGGAGGAGCTGGTAGCTGAACTCGGTGTAGCTGATGCCGCCGTCGCCCTCCATGCGCGAGCGCACGGAATCCTTGGCAAGCATCACATTGAGCGAAAAGTGTTTTCCGACATCGCGCAGGAAATCCAGGAAGGTGATGTTGCGCGTCCAGTCGGCGTTATCAATGATGCGCGCCGGATTCGGGCAGCTCGCCGGATCAAAATCGAGCAGGCGCATGAGCTGTTTCTTGATGCAGGCCACATTGTGCGCGAGCTGCTCGGGCGTGAGCAAATTGCGCTCGGAGGAGCGCCCGGAAGGATCGCCGATCATGCCCGTGGCGCCGCCGGCGAGCGGCAGGACATTGTGGCCGGCGAGCTGGAAACGGCGCAGCGTGAGCTGCCCCATGAGGTGCCCGACGTGGAGCGAATCGCCCGTGGGATCGAAGCCGATATACACCGTGACCGGCCCCTCATTAAGGCGCTTGGTGAGCGCATCAAGGTCGGTGCAGTCGGCCATCAGGCCGCGCCACTTCAGGTCTTCGATCAGATTTGTCATAGCGATGCGAAGAAAAGCCCCCGCGCGCGCAAGCGCAAGTTTTGCGTTTGGCACTTCCCCCACTTTTGGGGCGCGGAGGAAAAAGGCGGCGGAATGGTCGCGCCAGTTTCGCGCACAGGTGAATTCACGCACCGCTCAAAGCGGTGCCACACGCCCCCGCCGGGCCATGTTGCGGCGCATGTTTGGCGCCATCCATGCCTCCGCTCAATCCGGCTGCTTGAGTTCGCGCGGGATTTCGTTGTTGGTGCGGAGCATGAGCACGGGCACCTTGGTCTTCACCCAAAGCTCGGCCTCCTTGAAGATTTTTGCGGGCACCTGCTCGATCGCCTCGCCAACGGTTTTCACCGGATACTGCCGGCCCTTGCGTGTGTCATTGTAATCGTAGGCGCCGCGAAAGATGCGATCCTCAACCGTCGCCACGCTTTCGGTCTCGGGAAGCTGGAGCACCCAGCCGGCAAGCTCCTCCTTGGGCAGCACGCCGTTGGGATCGGAAACCAGGATTGCGAATTGTTTTTTCACAGGGGGAAGTTTTTCGCCGTCTTCCTCGGCCTGTGTGATGGCGTTCATCTCCTCGACAATTTGACGGAGGAGTTTCGGGTCCAATTGGTTTTTTTTGAGGATTTCGGCGACTTTGTTGATATCGATTTTGGCCATGATGCGAAATTGATGCGTGATGCTCGGGTGCGGTTGGATTTGGAAAATTCTGTTTTCACAAGAGCACACACTTCGCCAAGGTGCGACAAGCCAGATATGCAAAAACAAAACACTCCCGGCCCCGGCGCCCCGGCGCAACGTGATGATGAGCTTTTCGACGTGGTCAACGAACACGACGAGGTCGTGGGTCGCGCCACGCGCCGCGAGGCTCACGCGCGCGGCCTCCTGCATCGCGCCACGCATGTGGTCGTCGGCGACGCGCAAGGACGTGTGTTTCTGCAAAAACGCTCAATGGCAAAGGACACCGCGCCCGGCCGCTGGGATTCCGCCTGCTCCGGCCACGTCGATTCCGGCGAAACCTACGAGGCCGCCGCCGTTCGCGAACTCCGCGAGGAAACCGGACTGGACGCGTTCGCGCTTGGAGGGGCGAATCCGCTCGAAACGCTTTTCACCCTTGAACCCTGCGCGGCGAACGGCTGGGAATTCCTGCGCGTGTTCCGCCTGCGCTCGCACGGACCGTTCGCCTTCAAGCTCAACCCCGCCGAAATCGAGCGCGGCGAATGGTGGACAGAGGAGGAGTTGTCGCGCGCGCTCGCCGAACGCCCGAAAAATTTCACAAACGCCCTGCGGATGCTGTGGACGCGCCTGCATCCGTAGGGGCGCGCCCAACTAAAAAAACATCGCCTCGCCGAGGGCGGCTTCGGGGGTGAGGAGCGAGACGGGGACGCTCGCCTGCATGGGGCCGTGGCACAGCATGGAGTCAATGCCCGACGTGCCGGCATGCGGATCGCCGCGCCAGTGAAAATGACGCGAGGGTGTTTTGTATTCAAAATTCAATGACAATGGCGGCTCGCCGTCGGCGGAGGATGTCAGCTCGGCGGGAGTGTTTTTGTCCATGCCGCAGGCGATGAGGCGGTCGCGCGCCCACTTGAGGAGCGCGGCGGCCTCGGCGGCGTATTGCGGGGCGCGCGCGATGCGGATGGCCGAGATGCCGTCAACCAGCCCGGCGGGCGGGCACGCGCTGAGAAATTGCCCGATGCTTTGGCGGACGGGCAGCGTGCGCGCGTGGGCGAGGTCTCGCACCGCCTCGGGCCGGGGCCAGGCGTAGTCGCCAAATCCCTCCGGCATGACCGCGCTGTCGAGGATGACTCGCTCGGACTTGACGAGGAGGTATTGATAATCGTTGAGGCGGCGCGACGAGGCGAAGCGGTGCACCCAATAATAAAGCGGCAGGTCGGTGGAGAGACAGATCGAGACCTGGCTTTCGAGGTAGCGGCGCGCGCTCATGGGATACGCGAGCATGACAAACTCGCAACAGCGCGTGTCGCCCTTGGTTTTGCCGAGGTGGCATTCGCCGTAAATCTTGGCGCGGATTCGGTCGGTCGAGTTGTCGTCGAGCGAATACGGGCAGAGCACAACGACGCGACAGGGATAGCGGCGCGAAAAATTGATTGTGGTCTGAAACTGCGCAACCGCGTCGTCATGAGTGGTGCCGAAGCCGAGGTGCAGGACGAGGTTGATTTGCGTGGCCTTCGCGTCGTCGCCGGTTGGCGAGGGACGCCCGTCCGCGGCCGCGCTGGTCCACATGTCGGCGAAACTTTTGTTGATGGCATCGGCCGGCACTTCGAGGCCGGGAAGAACGGAGAACACAGTGGACATGATGGATGCAGGTTATTTGGACGGGTTTGAGGCAGGAACGTTTTTATTTTCGATTTTGGATTCTCGATTTTCGATTGGGAGCTACCGCTCCGGTTTCGCATTCGGTTACACGCGGTAGCGCGCAATCGAAAATCCAAAATCGAAAATCCAAAATTTCCTCATGGTTTTCTCCAGGTGTCGCGAGTTTGGGCGATGAGGGCTTCGGCGGATTTCGGCCCCCAGGTGCCGGCGTCGTAGGTGTCGAGTCCTTCGTGTCCGGCCTTGGCCCAGTTTTCGAGGACGGGTGTGTAAAGTTTCCACGACGCCTCGGCCTCGTCGCCGCGGATAAAGAGCGTGCCGTCGCCAACCATGGCGTCGAGCACGAGGCGCTCGTAGGCCTCGGGTGTGTTGGAGCCGAACGTCGCGGAATAGCGAAAGTTCATTTTCACCGGCTGCGTGCGGGTTTCGAGTCCGGGGACCTTGCCGTTGAGGATGAGGCCGAGCCCCTCGTCGGGCTGGATTTGAAACGCGAGGGTGTTGGGCGCGATGCTGTAGAGCGCGCTGTCGGAGAAGAGCGTGCCGGGAGGGCGTTTAAATTGTATCGCTATTTCGGATACACGATGCGGCATGCGCTTGCCGGAGCGCAGGTAAAAGGGCACGCCCTGCCAGCGCCAGTTATTGATGGAGAGGCGGATGGCGGCGTAAGTTTCGGTGGAGGAGTTTTTGTCGATGCCCGGTTCGTCGAGGTAGCCGGGCACTTGTTTGCCGCCGATCATGCCGGAAGTGTATTGCGCGCGGGCGGTGTCGCCCCCCGGGCCGGGGCGGAGCGGCTGGATCGCCTTGAGGACTTTCACTTTTTCGTCGCGGACATCCTCGGCGGCAAGCGACACGGGCGGCTCCATCGCGGTGAGCGCGACGAGCTGCATGGTGTGATTCTGGATCATGTCACGAAGCGCGCCGCTGGTTTCGTAATAACCGCCGCGCGTGCCGACACCGACCTCCTCGGCGACGGTGATCTGCACATGGTCGATGAAGTTGCGATTCCAAAGCGGCTCGAAAATGGCGTTGCCGAAACGCTGCACGAGCAGGTCCTGCACCGTTTCTTTTCCGAGGTAGTGGTCGATGCGATAAACTTGGCGCTCCTCGAAAACCGAGCGAATGGTGGCGTTGAGTTCGCGCGCGGAGGCGAGGTCGCGGCCAAAGGGTTTTTCGATGATAACCTTGGCGTGATACGGCTTGCCGAGATGTTTCGACGCGAGCCCCGAGGCGCCGAGATTCTTGAGGACGGGCGCAAACACGGTCGGCGGCGTGGAAATGTAGAAGAGCGGCTGCATCTCGCGTGAGATTTTTTTCTCGATGCCGGAGATGTGCCCGGCGAGGTGGCGAAACGCCTCCGGCTCGTCATAGCCCCCGGCGACGTAGGACACGTTTTGCCTGATGCTCCGCCAGACCGCGGGATCGAGCTCGCGCCGGGAAAACTCGCGGATCGCCTTTGCGGCAATGTCGCGAAACTCCTCGTCGGGGATCGCCTTGCGCCCGTAGCCGACGAGATAAAAATCGGCGGGCAGAAGGCTGTCGCAAGCGAGATTGTAAACCGCGGGGATGAGTTTGCGCGCGGTGAGATCGCCCGAGGCCCCGAAAATGACGACCACCGTGGGCGGCGCGCCGCGATGCTTGCTAAGACCCTCGAGAAACGGATGGCGTGCGGTGTCGGCGTTCATGGTTTTGGTGTGACAATGCGCCAGGCGCGCCGCGTTTGCAAGCGGGCGCGCGCGTTTAAACCGGCCGCATTTTTTGCGGGTTTATTTTTGCACACCACGAATTTTAAAACACACCCGCCACCCAAAACGCGCTTATCTTTTCGTTCGCCCATGCCGGACTTTCCCCTTTTTCTTCCCGCTTTTCACATGACGAGCCACGTTTCATCGAACCCTGACGGGATTCCCATGTTGCGCCACATTCCATTGGAAGGCGCGTATAATTTCCGCGACATCGGCGGTTATGAAACGGCGGACGGACGCCGCGTGCGATGGCACCGCATTTACCGCTCGGGACAGATCGACAAACTCACCGACACCGACGTGGAGACACTCGCCGGGCGCCGGATTTTGACCGTCGTCGACTTGCGCGAAAAAGTGGAATACGATCACGCTCCCGACCGGCTGCCGGCGAGCGCGACGATTGTGAGATGCTCCGGCGGCAAAACCGACCCGATGGAAAACTGGACGCACATGCTGGCCGGCGCCACATCGGGCGTGCCGTTCATGAAGGCGTTTTATTCCGACATCCAGGGGCTGGCCGCGCGCTTCAAGCCGTTTTTTCAAACGCTGCTCGACCTGCCCGACGACCACGCGCTGCTGCTGCATTGCATGGCGGGCAAGGATCGCACGGGCATCGGCATCGCGCTTCTGATGATCGCGCTCGGCGTGCGGCGCGAAACCATCGTCGAGGACTATCTGTTGACCAATCAATACGGCCCGAAGTCGCTCAACGAGGATGTGCGCATGAAACCGCTGGGATTGTCCGAACCCGTCCTGCGCGACTTGCTCGCGGCAAAGGAGGAGTATCTGCAGGCGTTTTTCTCCACACTGGAGGAACACCACGGATCGGACATGCAATTCCTCGCGCAAGCCATCGGGCTTTCCCCTGAAAAAATCAGCCGCCTGCGCGAAAAGTTCACCGAATAGGAAACGCGCGCGCGCGAATCAATACGAATGGCGGGCAACAAAAAACGGATCGAAAACGCCGGGGGCGTCAAACGCCTGCTGCCCATCATGCTCACGCAGGCGGTGGGGCTTGTGTGCGGGGTGGCGGGCATCACGATCGCGTCGAGGCTCGTCGAGCCCGGGGCGTATGGAGCCTACGGCATTTTCCTCACGCTCACGCCGCTGGGCATTGCCGTCATTCACGCGGGGCTGGTCAAATTTGTAGCCCGGCACTGGGCGGAGTCGAACAACCGCGCCGCGTTGTTGCGCGAAATCACCCGGGCCGCCGCGCGCAAACTGCCCTGGCTCGCGGCGGCGACCCTGGCCGCCGTGTGGCTTGTTCCCGGATTACGCGCGAACGGCGCGCCTTGGTGGGGCACCTGGCTGTTGTTGTTTGCGGGCGCGTCGTTGATGACGGCGGCCTGGCTCAGGCAGACGGCATTGCAGGCCGGGCGCGAGCACTGGCGTGATTGCGGCGTGTCGGCGGCGGGCTCGGTGACACGGTCGTTCGTGCCTCCGCTGTTGTATGCCGCCGCGGGCGGAACGCTGCTGGCGCTGCAAGCCGGCTTTGTCATCCACGCGCTCGTGCTCGCAACCGCCGCGATTCTCGCCGTGCGCAAAAACAGTGCCGCGCAAAATGAATCGCAACCGCCCCCGAAACAACTGAGCGCAATCTACGACGGCCCGCTGTTCGTTGTGCTTGCCGTGGCGGCGTGGATATTGACCGCGGTCAACCGCTGGGTCGTCGCCGGATTTTTCGGAACCGAAACCGCGGGGTATTTCACACTCGCGGGAAACGTGGCCGTGATCGTGACGAGCATGCTGGCCGTGATGTTCACGCAATACTGGCAGCCGGTGGTTTTTGCGATGCCCTCGCGCACCGCGGAGGAACGGCGCGCGCTCGCCAATTCCGTCGACATCGTGTCGCTCACGTATGCGCTGTGCGGGCTCGCGGGCATCGGTTTTCTGCACGCCCTCGCGCCGTTTCTCATCGGCTCCGTGATCGACGCGAAATACACCGACGCGCTCGGCATGATCGCGCCCGTGGGTTGCTTCGGCGTGGCCGTGGCGACGGGACAATTTTTCCACATGCTCCTGCTCGCCGGCCACAAGGAAAGCGCGTGCGCCCGCGTGGATTTGAGCGGAGCCGCGGTGCTTGTCGCCGGAAGCGTGATCGCCGCCGCCGCCGGAGGCGAAACCTGGTTCCGGCGCTGGCTGCTCGTCTCGCCAATCGTGCCCTGGCTTTTGCAACGCACCCTGGCGCGGCGCATGTTGCTGGGGTAACGCAAATGCGCGCGGCTCACACCGCGCCGACTTCGCGCCAGGTTTCCTCGACCAGCGCGCCCGGCACATCGGAGCGCGTGGCCGAGTCGCCAATCGAGTTGAGCACGACAAAACGCAGCGTGCCGGAGCGCACTTTTTTGTCGCGAGCCATCGCGGTCATGAGCGCGTCCAGCGGAAGCGATTCGCGAAGACGAACCGGCAGCGCGTGCGCCGCGAGAACACGCTCCACGCGCGCCGTGTCGCCGCCGAAAACATTTCCGAGTTTTTCCGAAAGGCGCGCGGCGGCGGCCAGGCCAATCGCGACCGCCTCGCCGTGCAAATACGCGCCGTAACCCGTGACTTGCTCAATGGCGTGCCCGAAAGTGTGCCCGAGATTGAGAAGCGCGCGTCCGCCCTCGCGGGCGAGCTCGCGTTCGTCCGCCTCGACAATCCGCGCCTTGATTTCGCAGCACCGGCGAATCACCGATGCCAGCGTCGGGCTGGAGGCGGTGAGCGGACTGCTTTCAAGCTGGGCAAAAAGCGAGGCGTCGGCGAGCATCCCGTATTTGATGACCTCGGCCATGCCCGCGGCAAATTCGCGCGGCGGCAAAGTCGCCAGCATGTCGGTGGCGATATAAACCGCGCGCGGCTGGTGAAACGCGCCGGCGAGGTTTTTTCCCGCCTTGAGATTGAGGCCCGTTTTTCCACCCACGGAGCTGTCCACCATCGCGAGCAGCGTCGTCGGCACCTGCACAAAATCGATGCCGCGTTGGTAAGCCGCCGCGGCGAATCCGGCCAGATCGCCAATGACACCGCCGCCGGCGGCCACAAGCACGCTGGTGCGGTCAAGCCGCTGCGCCGCCATGAAATCGAGCACGCGGCCAAACTCGCCGAGCGATTTGGTCTCCTCGCCCGGCGCGAGTTCAAGCATGGGAGTGTCGCCAAAAAGAACCTTGAGCACGGGAGCCTGTGCGCGGGCGAGATTGCCGTCCGTGATCACGGCCATGGAGCGACCGGCGCGGGCAAACGCCTCGACATCGGCGCGCGCGAGCCCGGCAAGATCACCGCCGAAGTGAATTGGATAACTGCGTTCGCCGAGGCGAACGGTCAATGAGTCAGTGGTGTCGCTCATGTTGTGTGTTCAATAAAGTGCGTTGTTAAAAAATCGCCCAAAGTGCAACCCGCCCGCCGCCGCAGCGCAACAGTTTTGGGAAATGGAAAAACGCCGCCCTCGCCCACGCCATCTTTATAAAATAGCCCAAACGGAGTGTCATCCAATAGATGACACTCCCGGCGAATCCGAATGCCATGAGATCATGCTTTTTTGGCCCGGACTTCCGTCATGGCCGAATATTCTTGAAGAATCCCGCCTCCTCCAAGTCCGCCTTCATCGCCGCAATTTTGTCCTTCGCGATGGGCGTCATCGGAGGGCGAACGGGGCCGCAATCCATGCCAAGCAGCCCAAGGATGGCCTTGTTTGCGCTCATGCCGCCGTGCTTGCAGAAGGCCTGGATGAATTTCATGGACTCAAGCTGCCACGCCGCCGCGGACTTCATGTCGCCCGCGTTGTAGGCGGCGATCACGCGATTATATAATGCGGAGGCATAATTATAAGTGCTGCCGACCGCGCCCTTCGCGCCCATGACAAGCGCGGAAAGCAGGATTTCATCACGGCCAAAAAGAATGTCATACTTGTCGCCGGCGGCGGCCAGCGTGAGCCCGTAGTCCATTATGTTTTCGTGCGTGAACTTGATGCCACCGAATGTCCGGATGCTTTTTGCGGCAAGCGGCAGGAAGTCCGCCATGGCAACATTCACGCCGGACATCGATGGCATGTGATAATAATAAAATGGCGTCTTGGGCGCGGCGGTCGCGACTTTCTTGCACCACTCGACAAGCCCGCCCACGCCCTCGGGGCGGAAAAAGGACGGGGCGATTGTGGCGATGGCGTCCGCGCCGATTTTTTCGGCGTGCGCGGCGAGCGCGCAACTTTCCGGCAGGCTGTTGTGCCCCACGTGGACGATCAGCTTGAGCCCCGAGCCCTTCATGGCCGCGCCCCACGCCTCCGCCACCGCGAAGCGCTCCTCGTTGGACATGGAGGCGCCCTCCCCTGTCGTGCCGCAAACAAACGCGCCGCTCACGCCGGTCGCCTTGTAATATTTTGCCAGCTTGGGAATGACGCCCAGTTTGAGCCGTCCCTTGGCGTCAAAAGGCGTGAAGGGCGCGGCGATTAGTCCGGTTATATGAAACGCGGGATTATTGTTACTCATGATTGGAATGTTTATATTATTATTTTTTCAATGTCCCGAAAGTCAGCCCCTCCACATTCTTCCTTGAAGGCAGCATGATGCTGGCAATCCAGCCGACGAAGAAGCAGGTGAGCATGCCCGTTGCCGCGTAGAGGAAGAAGTGCAGGTTTGTATGACGCTGCACGTAATAAAGCACTATAATGCTTGCAAAGGCGCCGATCAGCGCGCTCCGCCCGCTGGCGCGCCTGGTAAATATGCCGAGCGCAAACAACCCCGCAAGGCCGCTCGCCGCAAGGCCGACCAGGCTGCTGTATGCGTCCCAGAGCGAGGCAAGGTTGAGTTTTGCAAGAATGATCGCGCATCCCGTTGCGAACACCCCAAGGCAGGCGGTCATTATGCGCGCGAGCCTAAGCGCCGCGGCATCACGGGCCTTTCCTCCCAGGCGAACATAAAAATCCGTCATAATCGCCGTCACAACGCTGTTCAGGCTGCCGGAAACCGTGGATTGCGCGGCGGCGAATATGCCGGCGATGACCAGCCCCGCAACACCAACGGGCAGGTTTTGCACAATAAACGCGGGGAAAATCGAGTCCGTCGCCTGCGAGGGATCGAGCGCCTCGGGGTGCGCCTTGTAGAACACAAACAATGCCGTGCCTATGAGGAAGAATAGTATGCTGGAGGGCATCGCAAGCACCGCGTTGAACCAGATTGAACTTGCCGCCTTTTTCTCAGTGTCGGTCGTCATGTAGCGCTGCACAACCGCCTGGTCGCTTGTATAACTCACGAGCTGCGCAAAAATATTTCCTATAAATATAACCCAAAACGCGTTCGCCGCGGTCGTCGGGCTCCATGTAAAGTTAAACATGTGAAGTTTATCATTGGCGACGGCGGTCGTCCACAATCCCGACAACCCTCCCTCGGTGCCAAAAACAATGACAAGTATGCTAATGACCGCCGCGCCCAATAACACAAAAGTCTGGGCGACATCCGTCCAAATCACCGCCTCCATGCCCCCCAGCACTGTATAGATCACACAAAGGACGCCCATCAGCACGATGCAGGTCGTCACATTGAGGTCGCTGACCGTGGCAAGCGCGATTGAGGGCAGCAGCAGCACGATCGACTGGCGGCCGATCTGGAATAATATAAACGCCGCGCTGCCATACAAACGCACCGGCAGGCTGAACCGCTTCTCCAAATATTCATAAGCCGACGTGACATTCAGCCTGCGATAGAAAGGCAGGTATATTCCAACAAGGATCGGCGCGATTACGAGAATGGGGATGTTTGCCCAAAGGTAGGTCCAGTTGGTCGCATAGGCCTTCGCGGGAATCGCCATGAAGGTGAGCGAGCTGAGCATCGTCGCATAAATCGCCATGCCCGCCGCCCACCACGGAATACGACCGCCCGCCTTGAAATAATCATCCGTGTTTTTATTGCGGCGCGAGCAATACCACCCGATGCCCACCATGCCCGACAAATACGCGGCGAGCGCGAGGTAGTTGATCCAGCCGAACGCCGCCTTGGTCACAATAACCGTCGCCTTCCACACCTCCGTGGAGCGCACGCCCGGCATGCGCTCGCCGCCGGCAACCACAAAGCCGCCGGCCCACGACGCCTGCGATGTTGTCACAAGCGAGAACGGCGCCTCGCCAACATTCGTCCATGTGTCGGTGATGGTGTGATAGGCGAGTATCGAGCGGGGAAACCCCTTGTGCATTGACGGGGCGCCGAGCCCGGCTTGCGCCCCGTCGTCGCCGCCGAGCAAAAACAAATGCGCCTGCCCCACAGGCACCGCGGGGGACGGTGGCGCCACAACCGGACGGGGCAGCGGCGCAAGCTCCCGCCATCCGAGCTCCGGATGAAACGACCATGCATCGGTCAGCCACGCACGCTTTGCCTGCGAGCCATCGGGTCGCGCCCCGCCAAACACATACAGCGTCTCGCCAATCGCGCCGGCCGCGGCAAGAAACCGCGAGCCCCCCGGACACGGCTCCATGGCCTCCCAACCCGCGGCGGTGTTGCTCATGTCGAGGCGATACAAAACATTCGCCGCCTCGCCGATCGAGGGCGTCTCCAATCCGCCGACAACATATATATAATTTTTGGCAACCGCTCCGGCCGGCATCGCCAGGGCGCGCGGCAAATCGGGCATCGCGGCAAACCTCACGCCCTCCCCCGCGCGCCGCGTCACAAGCCAGACCGTCTTGAAATTCTCCCTCGCGTCGCCGCCGCCGATGACGAGAAACCCGTCCTTCCACGGCAGTGACAACCCGTAGCCGTTTGCTTGGGGCAGACGCCCCTCCTCCCGCCACTCTTTCGCGCCGGGCTCGAGCACGAACACCTTGTCATACCAGACCTTCTCGCCGCCCTCCCACGGGCGCTTGCCGGGAAAATTAGCGCCACCGGCAACAATAAGCGCCTTGCCCGACACGCCCGCAAAACTGCCGGCAAACCCCTCCTTGTCGGGAATTGACGGCAGCCTTGTCCACTCCAGCACCGGTTTTTCGCGCACAGGCGCCCCCGCCCCGCCGGCAAAAGCGGCGGCACCGCCAACAAGCAGGAAACAATAAAACGCCAGGCTA
This sequence comes from Ereboglobus sp. PH5-5, assembly GCF_029504805.1. Lineage (NCBI taxonomy): Bacteria > Pseudomonadati > Verrucomicrobiota > Opitutia > Opitutales > Opitutaceae > Ereboglobus > Ereboglobus sp. PH5-5. The sequence goes on from NZ_JAQFIT010000003.1 coordinate 28,322, forward strand.
ATCTTTTTATGGAAGCACATGATGATTTTTTTAAGAAAGCCGGTGAAAAATGCGAGGGGCCGGCACCTTGCATCGCCCAAGAAACAAATGCGCCCGGCCAATTCAACAATAACGGCGTGGTCTGATCATCAGACCATGAGCGCGCGGCCAACCGATAAAACCCGGGGCGCCCCTGCTGTTTTGCCGGACATCCCCGCGGCCACTGCGACGCCAGCCCCGCCCCGAAACAAACGCAAAGATTTGATTGCCTTCCCCCTTCCGCACCGTATTTGTTCAACCCTTTTCCACTACGCCTGCCTCCGATTCCCGGGGTGACCAGGGGGACCGAAACCATGAAACAACAATATAAAATAGCAGCCGCCACACGCGAGCAAACAGGCCGCAGCGCATCCCGCCGCGTCCGTAAAGAAAACAGGGTGCCCGCCGTCCTCTACGGAAAGCACACCCAGCCCGAAACCATCTCGGTGGACGGTCCCGAATTCATACGCCTGCTCAAGGCCATCGGGGGCTCATCCTCCCTCGTTGAAATCGAACGCAAAGACAATCCTGTCGCGCTTTCCTTCATTCAAGAGGTCCAGCGCGACCCCATCACGGACAGGTTCCTCCATGTCGACTTCCAGGAAGTGAAAGCCGACGAAAAGATGGAAATCAACGTGCGTGTTGTCGCGGCTGGCGAAGCCTACGGCGTCAAGACCCAGAACGGCGTTCTCGAAATGCCCAACCCCTACCTGCGCATCCGCTGCCTGCCCAAGGATCTCCCCTCTTTCATCGAAGTGGACGTCACCAACATCAAGATCGGCGAAACACTCCACGTCGGCGCCCTCAAAACCATCTCCGGCGTTGAGTTCCGCGACGACAAGAACCTTCCCGTCTTCTCGTGCGTCGCTCCCGTGGAGGAAGTTGCCTCCGCGACATCCGGCGGCGCCGCCGCCGCCGCTCCCGCCGCCGGTGCAGCCGCCGCTCCCGCCGCGGGCGCAAAACCCGCAGCCGGTGCCGCCGCTCCCGCGGCCGCTCCCGCCAAGAAATAAGTTTCCCCGTTCGGGGCCGCGGCTTGACCGCCACGGCCCCGGGCGATTGTTCTTTGAGACATGTCCATTTTGCTTGTTGCCGGACTCGGCAACCCGGGTCGCGAGTATGCCAATACCCGCCACAACCTGGGCTTCATCATCCTCGACGCGCTTGCCCGCCGGCACGCGCTCCCGTGGAAAATGCAAGCCGCCCGCCACGCCGAGATCACCCGCTGGGACAATCCTCCCGGCGGCGCACCGCTCCTGCTCGCCAAACCGCAGACTTACATGAACGAAAGCGGCGTCGCGCTCCAATCGCTCGCCCGCTATTATAAAATCCCGGTCGCCCAAATCGCCGTCATCTACGACGACATCAATATCGACCTCGGACTAGTGAAAGTCTCGCGCACCGGATCGGCCGGCGGCCACAACGGCATCGCCAGCATCCTCCAACACCTCGGCGACGGCTTCATCCGCTACCGCATAGGCATCGGCCCGAAACGGCCCCCGAAAATGGACCTCAAAGACTTCGTCCTCGGAAACCTAGACACCAACCAGCAGACCATCGTCGCAAACACACTTCCACACTATCTCAACGGCCTCGACATCCTCCTCGAACACGGAACCGACCGGGCCATGAACACACTTAACAGAAGAGAAAAAAACACATGACAACAACCAAACGCAACTACCGCGGCACCTTCATCATCGACAACCGCGGCCAAGAAGAATCCATCGACAAGCTCATCGAGGATGTGAAAACCGAAATCGCCGCCGTCCAAGGCGAAGTCACCGCCGTCGAAAGCCTCGGCAAGCGCGACTTCGTCCGGGTAACCGACAAAAAATTCACCAGCGGTGTTTACGTGCAAATCACCTTCGACGCCCCCCCCGAAGGCCCGGCGCAGCTCAAGGAGCGCTTCCGCCTCAACAACACCGTTTACCGCATCTTCATCGAGACGCTTTAACAAAACCACCGCGCGGCGGCGCGCAGCCCAATCAGCGGCGCGCCGCAAACAGCAAAACAGCACAACCCTTCAGCCCACATCCCCATGGCATCATTCAATCAAGTCATCCTCATCGGAAACCTCACTCGCGACCCCGAACTCCGGGTCACGCCCAGAGGCACATCCATCTGCCAGTTTGGCATCGCCGTGAACCGCACCTTCAAGGACGAGTCCGGCAACAGCAAGGAAGAGGTCAACTTTTTCGACATCGAAGCCTGGGGCAAGCAAGGCGAAGTCATCTCCAAGTTCATGAGCAAAGGCCGCCCGATCTTCGTGCAAGGCCGGCTCAAGCAAGACTCGTGGGAAGACAAAGCCACCGGCCAGAAGCGCAACAAAATCAAAATCGTCCTCGAAAACTTCCAATTCATTGGCAGTCGCGACGGCGGTGGACAGCAAGGCGGCGGCTCCGGTGAGGAAAACTTCGACCAGGCATCGCCCGTCGAGCGCAACTCGCCCCCGCCCCGCCCGCCCGTGCGCAACAACCCGCCGCCCGCGCAGGACAACATCGACGAAGACGTGCCGTTCTAAACCGCGCCCGCACACCACACTCACAACAATTAATCATTAAACAACAAAACCAACATGGCTCAAACAGAAGTCCTCCTCCTTAAACCTCTCGAAAACCTCGGCGCCGAAGGCGACCAGGTCAAAGTTCGCACCGGCTACGCGCGCAACTATCTCTTTCCGCAAAAATTCGCGGCTCCGCTCACGCAAGCCAACCGCAAGCACGTCGAGGCGCTCAAAAAACGCCGCGCCGAACGCGAAATCAAGGAATTCGAGGGCGCGCAGCAAGTTGCCAAGCAGCTCGAAAAACTCAGCGTCGCGTTTGCCGTCAAGACCGGCGAGGGTGGCAAGATGTTCGGCGCCGTCACCGCGGCCGACCTCCACCAGAAAATCGAGGAAGCCGGCATCATCCTCGACAAGCGCAAGATTCACCTCCACACGCCGGTGAAGACCCTCGGCAAGCACGAAGTGAAGATCAAGCTCCACGCCGACGTCTCCGTCGACTTCAGCTTCGACGTCGTCTCGGAAAACCCGATCGAGACAGCCGCGGAAGAAGCCCCCGAGGGCGAAGTCCGCAAGACCGAGAAAAAATCGGCCCGCCGCAAAACCGCAGCGGACGAGGAAGCCGCCGGCGAGGAAAAACCCGCCAAGAAGACGGCCAAGAAAAAAGCCGAATAATCACGGTTCATCTTTTCGTTTAACAAAAACGCCTCCGGTTTCGGAGGCGTTTTTTTGCGGTCGGACGAACCCTCCCGGTGAGACACAATATCCCCGGCTCACCGGGACGGTTCGCCCTGCCAAAGCATAATTTGGCCCAAATCGAATCATGCCGAGTTTCCGTTAATCACGCAGCGACGAGTTGGGCACGCTCAGGGAGTGAATTGCATTGGCGATCACGCCCAGCGCGCGCACCGAACCCGCCCGCGCCGCGAGGTGCATCAGCGTCAGGCCGCCGTCTTCCGTCGCCGCCCTCAGTTTCACGCGCCTGGAAGAGATGAGCATTTGAAGACGCCGGGCATCGTCAAAAAACACCGCTTGAACCGCCTCCTTTTCGAGACCGTGGAGCTCGTTTTGACTTGGTTCGAAAAAATATCCGTCCTTCCAGAGAAGCAGCACAGCCTGCCCGGCCGCGGCCTGTTCGCGGGTGAGGGCGAACGTGGCGTTGCGAATAAACGCGCTGCCCAGCGTCGGCGGGACAATGCGCACGCGCACTTCCTCCGTGCGCCCATTGATCAGCCACACCACGACAAGCAGAGCACGGCTTGTCGAAACACCGCCCGGCCATTGCCCCAGAAACTTACTCTCGACGCCCTGATAGTGCGAAATACCGGCCTTGGCGCGCATGGGATATTTTTCACCGGGCTCACGATGGCGAAAACCCCGTTGGTAAATTGTGTAGTTCGGCGACATGCGCAAGAACGCCGCATTTGCCCGCAAATCACCCTCAAGCCGCCAAGTCGCATCGGCCCCGGTCTGGCGCGTTTCAGTTCCGTCGGTGACTTCGATGGTGTTGCCGGAAATCGACCGCGGGGCGAAGACTTTGCCGTCGATTTCGCAGACTAGCCGAAGGTCGGCGCGCGCGGTCGGCATTGCGAACAATACGCACGCAATCACAAACGTGAGCCGTAGCCGCAACGGGAATTTCATGGGGTATGAATATGTGGCAATTTCGACCGGCGTTTATTCTTCCTGCGCGCTTGCCGACCACTTGAAGATCGTCGTGCTCAGCGGGGGGAGTTGCAGCACGATGCTTTGCGGGTGGCCGTCGCAGGGCACGGGTTCGCTCACGCGCCCGCCGTCGTTGCCGAGGCCGTTGCCGCCGTAGTAGGTGCTGTTTGTGTTGAGGACTTCCTTCCAGAAGCCCGCGCGCGGCACACCCATGCGGTAATCCTTGCGCACCACCGGCGTGAAGTGGCCGACGACCGCAAAGAGATCCTGGCCGTATGCGTCCATGCGCTGGAATGAAAGCACGCTCGCGTCGGAATCGTTGCAGTTGATCCAGCGGAATCCTTGCGGGTTGAAGTCGTTCAGGCTGAGCACGGGTTCGTCGCGGTAGAGTTTGTTGAGGTCGCGCACGAGCAGGCGGATGCCTTCATGGTCCATGTATTGGCGCAGGTGCCAGTCGAGGCTCGTGGTGTAATTCCATTCGCCGGACTGGCCGAACTCGCTGCCCATGAAGATGAGTTTTTTGCCCGGCCACGTCCACATGTGCGCGTAAAGCGCGCGCAGGTTGGCGGCTTTTTCGGGGATGTGCCACGCGCCCATTTTGAAGAGCATCGAGGCCTTGCCGTGCGTGACTTCGTCGTGCGAAAAAACCGAGATGAAGTTTTCCGCGTATTGGTAGAGCATGCCGAACGTGAGGTCGTTCTGGTGCCACTTGCGGTGCACGGGCTCCTTTTGGAAAAAGCGCAGGGTGTCGTGCATCCATCCCATGTTCCATTTGTAGTCGAAGCCGAGTCCGCCGTCGCTCGTGGGTTTGCTCACGCCGCCAAACGAGGTCGACTCCTCGGCGATCATCACGGTGCCGGGATAATACTGGTGCACGAGGTCGTTGACCTGGCGGATGAACGCAATGGCCTCGAGGTTTTCGCGGCCTCCAAATTTGTTGGGAATCCATTCGCCCTCCTTGCGCGAGTAGTCGAGGTAGAGCATCGAGGCGACGGCGTCCACGCGCAGCCCGTCGATGTGGTAGCGGTCGAGCCACGAGAGGGCGTTGGCGGCGAGGAAGCAGCGCACTTCGTTGCGCCCGTAGTTAAAGATGAGCGTGCCCCAGTCCATATGCGCGCCCTGGCGCGGGTCGGCGTGCTCGTAGAGGTGCGTGCCGTCGAACTCGGCGAGCGCGAACTGGTCGCGCGGGAAGTGCGCGGGCACCCAGTCGAGGATGACGCCGATGCCGTGCTGGTGCATGTAATCGACGAAGTAGGCAAAATCCTCCGGACTGCCGTAGCGGTGCGTGGGCGCGAAAAATCCGGTGACTTGATAACCCCACGAGCCGTCGAACGGATGTTCGGCGAGCGGCATCACCTCAATGTGCGTGAACCCCATGTCGCCCACGTATTCGGCAAGCATGGGCGCGAGTTCGCGGTAGCTGAAGATGCGGTTGCCGTCCTCGACCTTGCGTTTCCACGAGCCGAGGTGGACCTCGTAAATCGACATGGGCTGGTCGCGCTGGCCGGCGTTGGCCTTGCGTTTTTCAAGCCAGGCGTCGTCGCCCCATTTGTGACGGCGCGTGTCGCAAACGATGGAGGCGTTGCCGGGGGGCGCCTCGAAATAAGTGCCGTAAGGGTCGGTTTTGAGATGGAGGTGCCCCTGCTGGTCGTAGATTTCGTATTTGTAGAGTTCGCCCTCGCGCAGGCCGGGAATAAAAATTTCCCACACGCCTGACGCGCCGAGCGGACGCATCGGGTAGTAGCGCCCGTCCCAGTGGTTGAAGTTGCCGACGAGCGAAACGCGCGCCGCGCTCGGCGCCCACACCGCGAAGGAGACACCGGGAACGCCCTGGTTTTCGATGAGATGCGCGCCGAGTTTTTTGTAGATGAAATGGTCGTTGCCCTCGTTGAAGAGATAAAGGTCGAGGTCGCCGATCGTCGGCGCGAACGAATAGGGATCCCAAAACTGGCGCATCTCGCCGCCGTGCGTCGTGGCGCGCAACTGGTATTTGAAGAGCTCGGTGCGCTTGGGGATGAACAATTCGAAAAAGCCCTCGGGCGCGAGCTGCTCCATCTCGTAGCGAACTGCGGCGGCGCGCTTGCCGGACTTGGCGCGGGGCGGGCTGGAAGCGTCCATGTCAACCACCTCGCATCGCGCGGCCTCGCGGACAAACGCGCGCACCACAATCCCCGACGTCCTGCCTCTCTTGGCATGGTGCATGCCGAGGAACGTGTGCGGATTGGCATTCTTTGCGGCAAGGAACGAGTCGAGTTCGGCTTTGGTGAGCAACATGGAATAAATGGATTGTGCGCGCCAAGATATGTTCCTTTCGTCCAAGGTCGAGAGCAGAGAGAGGGTGTTTTTCTAAAACCTCAAGGGGCGGGCGCCGGCTAAAAAGCACGCCCGGCTTTTTCACAAGCGAACCGGCGGGCATTTGGCGGGCGGGCATTTCTTTGATTGCCACAACCGCGCGCATTCGCGTGCATGTGCGACTCAAAAAAATTCCGAATGATGCGACCCAGAGACATTCCCGTTTGCGGCTCCGCCTCGGTGACGGCGCTTTTTAAGCAAAATCCCGATTCGATCAAACGCCTCTTTTTCGACGCGCCCGCCTCCTCGCGCCTCGGCAAAATGGCGAGCTACCTCGCGCAAAACAAACGCCCCTATCGCATGGTGCCCGCCCCCGAACTCCAGAAAATCTCCGGCACCGTTCATCACGGCGGCGTTGTCGCCATCATCGCCGCGCCCGAACTCCGCGAGCCCACCCTCGACGAAGTCGCCGACTGGGCCAAGGCGCGCGAGGGCGTCCTCATCCTCGACCGCATCGGCAACGCGCACAACCTCGGCGCGCTCGTGCGCACCGCCGCGTTTTTTGGCATTCGCAAAATCGTCCTCGCCGACGACCAGCAACAGGCGCTCCCCGGCGAGTCCGCCTACCGCATCGCCGAGGGCGGCATGCAATACGTGGACATTTTCCGCGTGTGGGACCTGCCCGGCCTGTGCCTCGCGCTCGCCGACGCCGGCTACAATGTCGCCGGCGCCGCCGTCGCCTCAAAATCGCCCGTCTCCAAGGCCATGCGCGAAATCGGCCCCAACCGCCCCGTCGCGCTCGTGCTCGGAAACGAGGAAACCGGACTCTCCGCCAATGTCGCCGCCGCGTGCACGCGCTTCGTCACAATTCCCGGCACGGGCAACGTCGAGTCCCTCAACGTCTCCGCCGCCGCCGCCATCCTCATGTGGGCGCTCTGGCCCGGACGCAAAACCCTCGCCAACCACGAATAAGGCGCGCATCGGTGGCATTGCGTTCCCGTTCGCCCATGCACCAAAACGCGTCAAAATTTGCGCAGACTACATATTCGAATAAATAACCGGAAAACTAAGACTTGCGCGACAACAAGCCCATTTTTTTTACTCGTCCTTAATCATGTCTTCAGCAGTCGAAACCGCCTCCGCCTTTACAAAGGACAACCCTTTCCACGCCAAAGTTGTGGAAAACCGGCGGCTTAATCGCGTCGGCTCCGCAAAGGAAACCCGGCATGTCGCCATCAGCATCGAAGGCAGCAACCTCGTGTATGAAGCGGGCGATTCGCTCGGCGTTTACCCGCAAAACCGCCCGCAGGATGTCGCCGAAATCATCAACCTGCTCGGCGCAAACGGCGACGAGCCCGTCTCGCCCGCGCTCCTCAAACTCCCCGCGCCCGTTTCCCTTCACGAGGCGCTGCTCTCAAAACTTTCGCTCACCCGACCGACGGGCAAAATACTCGAAGCTCTCGCCGCCCGCGCCACCGACGCCGGCGAACAAACACGCCTCGCCGGACTGCTCGCCCCGGAAGCCAGGGAACAGCTCGCCGCCTACCTCGCCGAGCGCGAATACGTTGACATCCTCGGCGAATTCCGCAGCGCAAGGCTCGCGCCGCAAGAGCTTGTCGATCACCTGCGCAAACTCATGCCCAGGCTTTATTCCATCGCGTCCTCGTCAAAACAGCACCCCGACGAAATCCACCTCACCGTCGCAGTCCTTCGCTACATGATGAACAACCGCGAACGTGTCGGCGTGTGCTCCACGTTTCTTGCCGATCGCGCGGGGCTCGGCACGGCGTCCGTCCCCATTTTTATCTCCAACTCGCACTTCGCCCCGCCGCGGGACACGTCCAAGGACATCATCATGGTCGGCCCCGGCACCGGCATCGCGCCCTTCCGCGCGTTCATGCAGGACCGCGTCGCATCCCAGTGCAGGGGCCGCAACTGGCTCTTCTTTGGCGACCAGCACAAAAACACCGATTTCCTCTACGAGCTGGAATGGCAGAACTACCTCGCCAAGGGCCAGCTCTCCAAGCTCACACTCGCGTGGTCGCGCGACCAGCAACAAAAAATCTACGTTCAGGATAAAATGCGGGAAAACGCCGCCGAACTCTGGGACTGGATTAAAAACGGCGCGCATTTCTACATTTGCGGCGACGCCAAGCGCATGGCCAAGGATGTCGAAGCCACCCTGCTCGAAATCATCGCCCAGCAAGGAAACATGGACGCAGCCGCGGCCGCCGATTACGTCAAGGATCTGAAAAAAGACAAACGCTACCAGCGAGACGTCTATTGAGCGCGGACGACGCGCCCCCTAAAAAAACGCCCGCAAAAAAAGCCCTCCCGAGCAGATGGGAGGGCTATTGGAAATTGGGTGCAGGGGTTGGATTTGAACCAACGACCTTCAGGTTATGAGCCTGACGAGCTACCAGGCTGCTCCACCCTGCAACAAATCAAGAGTCGTGAAAGCTGTGAGGCGCGAACGCGGGTGTCAATGGCTTTTTGGGGCTTTTCTATTTTCAGCAAATCGTCTTTCTGCGAAAAACAATCGAACTGCATGAAAAAAAGCAAAGCCCCGGTCCCTCCCGCAAAAAATCCGCGCCTGCTGGCGGGCGAACTCGTTGCGAAAATCCGCGCGCAATTTTCCCAGCACAATGTCGACGGGCAGCGACGGTTCGGCATCACGCCCTCAACGGAACAACTGGGCGTGAGCATGGCGTATTTGCGCCAGCTCGCCCGCGGGCACCGGCGCGATCAAGAGCTCTCGCTCGCGTTATGGGCGATCACTCCGCCCATACACGAGGCGCGTTTGCTGGCGGCGCTCACCGGCGATCCGGGAAAAGTCACCCGCCGCCAAATGGACGCGTGGGCGCGGACGTTCGACTCGTGGGACATCTGCGACATTTGCTGCATACACCTTTTCCGGCGCGCGCCGTTTGCCTTTGAAAAAGCCGCGCAATGGAGCGCGCGCAATGCCGCGAAGGACACCTTTGTTAAGCGCGCCGGCTTCGCCCTGATGGCCTCGCTCGCCGTCCACGCAAAGGACGAGCCCGACACTACATTCCTCGCATGGCTGCCGGTCATCCGGCGCGAGGCGAACGACGATCGGAATTTTGTGCGCAAGGCGGTCAACTGGGCGCTGCGGCAAATCGGAAAACGCAACCCTCGCCTACGCCGCGCGGCCATCGCCGAGGCAAGGCGTATTCGGAAAATGGATACCAAGGCCGCGCGCTGGATCGCGGCGGACGCGCTGCGCGAATTGGAGTCACTGCCGTAAGGCGGGGCGCCCCGCGCTACCCTTTCTTCTCCGCGACCAGGCCGCGAAGGAAGCTTACGATCGACGGAATCGCCTCGACCATCTCGTCGCGGCTGGCCTCGTAAACCTTGATCGGGCCGCCGAAGGGATCGGCGATTTCGCGGCTCGCGTTTCCCGGCAAAAACTCGCGAAACAAATACAAGTGCCTGGGCGGCGGGTCGAAGTTCATCAGGATCGCCGCGCGGTGCGACTCGGTCATGCAAAAGATCGCCAGCGCGTCCTCGACCAGCTCCCGCGTGAGCGGCTGCGCGCGATGCCCCGACAGGTCAACGCCCACTTTTTTGAGCGCGACGACCGAGTTTTCCGAAACCGGCTCGCCCCTGTGCGCCACGATGCCGGCGGAAACGACCTTGAGCGATTTCAACGGCTCCGACTGGCCGAGCAAGGCGTGTTGCAACAGCGCCTCGGCCATCGGGCTTCGGCAAATATTGGCGGTGCAAATGGTGAGGATGTGACCGGGCATTTGTTTGTGTGCGCCGGATTAAGAACACAAAATGCGCGTTGCGCCAGCGCGTTTGCATCGCCCCCCGCATAAAGCGCCCCGGCGCGCGAAGCCCCCTTGAAATATCCGGTTAAAATGACCGTTTTGCAAAATGGTTCTTTCCGAGACCGCCCGGGTGCTGTAACAACGCGCGTTCATAGAATTTTCGCGTCGTTCCAACCTTCAAACACTATTCATCATGTCCAAGGAAACTCCCAAAAAGAAAAAAAGCCTGCTTGCGAAACTAATCATCGGGCTTGTGTCACTGGTCGTCGTCGTCGTGGCGGCGGTCGCGATCGTGTGCATCTTCTGCCTGAAGCCCATCGTGCGAAGCCAGATCGAGGGACGCACGGGCTACACGGTTAAAATTGAAAAGCTTTCGCTCAATCCGTTCACCGCAAACCTCGTCATCGACGGATTCGTGATCACAAACCCAGCAAGCGATTTCAAGACGCCGGGCTTCGTTGACCTGCATGCGCTGCACGGCAAGGTGTCGGTCTTTTCGCTGATGTCGGATCGCATCGTGGTGGAGAGCGCCACGCTCGACCTGCCCTCGGTCACGCTCGTGCGCCGCGCCAATGACGCGCCCTCGAACGCCGCGCTTTTTGCCGGGCGGCTCATGGGCGAGTCGACCGCGCCCGCCGGCAAGGACCCCGAAACAAAACCCGCCGAGCCATCGAAGCCGGTGAATTTCCTCATCAAGAAGCTCGACGTGAATGTCGGCAAAGTTGTCGTCGCCACCGAGGCCGACGACGGCGCGACCTCCAGCCGCGATTACACGATCAACTACAAGCATTCCTACGAAAACATCACCGAGCCGAAGCAGTTCATGACGACCGACCTCGCCAAGAGCCTGCTCGGCGTGGGCAGCCAGCTCAGCGACTTGATTCCGGGCGAGTTTGGCCAGAGCGTGGACTCGGTGCTCAAGGGCGGCATCAAGGTGCTCGACAATCCCGAGGAGGCTGCCAGCGGCGCGGTCCAAAGTTTGCTCGACAAACTCAAGTCAAAGAAGAAGGAATAACGCGTCACGCATTCAGGCTTGCGCAAAGGGGCTTCGCTTGCGAAGCCCTTCTGCTTTGGCAACGGGACGGTTTGCCAAAACGCGCCTCACTACGCATGCACGCCGCCGTGCCTCATCATTTTTAATCATGTCAGAAAACAAAGCTAATTCCCAAAACCAAGCCGAAGCGCCCGCCGACGAGCCCAAAAACGCCGCCGCCCCCGCCTCGCAAGCGGAGCCCGCCGCCGAAAACACCGGCGCGAAAACACAAGCCGCGCCGGCCGAGGACCAGGTTGCCGCCGCAAAAAAAGAGGCCGCCGACAACTACGACCGCTACGTGCGCGCCGTCGCCGACCTCGAAAACTTCCGCCGCCGCACATTGCGCGAAAAAGACGAGCTCCGCCAATACGCCGCCAGCCGCGTGCTCGAGGACATGTTTCCAATAATAGAGGCCGTTGCGCTCGGCCTCGACGCGGCAAAAAAACCCGGCACCGAAATCGCGAGCGTGATCGAGGGCATGGACATGGTGCTCAACCAAATCAAATCCACGCTCGGCAAACACGGCCTCAAGGAAATCAATCCCGCGCCCGGCGCGAAATTTGACCCGCACCAGGAGGACGCCATCGCCATGCAACCCAGCGCGGACATCGCCGACGGCCATGTGCTGCAAGTGTTCCGCGTCGGCTACACACTCAACGGCCGCGTGCTGCGCCCCGCGTCGGTGGTTGTTTCCAGCGGCAAACCCGACGAAAAAAACGGGCCCGCGCAAAGCGAGGATTAATGCGCCCGCCACCCGCCACCCACCACTTTTCATTCACCATTATTGCACACTAGGCGCGAAGCGCCGTCACCATGTCCAAGGAAGATTATTACAGTTTGCTCGGCGTAGAAAAAGGCGCCTCCGAGGAAGACCTGAAAAAGGCCTACCGCAAAAAAGCCGTCCAATACCACCCCGACAAAAACCCGGGAAACAAGGAAGCCGAGGAGAAGTTCAAAAAAGTCTCCGAAGCCTACGAAGTGCTCAAGGACCCGCAGAAACGCGCGGCCTACGATCGCTACGGCCACGCAGCGTTCCAGCAAGGCGGCGGAGGGGGCGGAGGCGGGTTCGGCGCGGGCGGATTCGGCGGATTCCACGACGCGCGCGACATCTTCAACGAGGTTTTTGGCGGCATGGGTGGAGGCGTGGGCGGTGACGTGTTCGAGACGTTTTTTGGAGGCGGCGGACGCAGGCGCGGACAGGACGACGGCAGGCGCGACGGCTCCGACCTGCGCTACGAACTCGAAATCACGCTCGAAGACGCCGCGCGCGGCGTTGAAAAAGACATCACCTTTCGCAAGGCCATGCGCTGCGAACATTGCAGCGGCTCCGGCGCGGAGCCGGGCTCGAACCGCGTCACCTGCCCAACCTGCGGCGGCGCGGGCCAGGTGCGGCGCTCCGGCGGCATCTTCACCTTCACGCAAACCTGCCCGACCTGCGGCGGCTCCGGCTCGAAAATCGAAAAACCGTGCAGCATCTGCCGGGGCGAGGGCCGCGTGCCGAAAAACACCACCGTGCACATGAAAATCCCGCCCGGCGTGGACAACGGCACCCGCCTGTGCTCATACGGCCACGGCGAGGACGGGGTCAACGGAGGCAAGCCCGGCGACCTCTACGTGGATATTTCGGTGGCCGAGCACGACCACTTCCAGCGCGAGGGCGACGACCTGTATTGTGAAATTCCGATCAAGTTCACGCTCGCCGCGCTCGGCGGCTCCATCGAAGTGCCGACGCTTTTTGGCAAAGTCTCGCTAAAAGTTCCCGCCGGCACGCAAACCGGAAAGATTTTCCGAGTCCGGGGACAAGGCATGCCCAACCTCCGCCACAACAGCAGCCACGGCGACCTGCTCGTGCGCGTGCAAGTGGAGGTGCCCACCTCCCTCAACTCGGAACAGCGCAAAAAACTGGAGGAATTCGCGCAAGCCATGGGCGACCCGCACGAACCCTCCAAGAGCTTCTTCGACAAGGCGAAAAAGTTTTTCTGACGGACTGCGCGCCCCGCAACTCCATGAGAAATAGCTTTGCCATCCGCCTCCCGCTCCTGCATCCAAGCACAAATCACGGCACCAAAAGAAAAAACCGTTTTCCAACCATCCCTTAAAGAATTCAACCTGCATGAAATTAAAACACATCATCACCATCCCCGCGCTGGCGCTTGCACTCGCCGCCGGCCTCCACGCGCAAGAACCCGCGACTGCCGCTCCGGCCGCCGCTCCCGAAACCGCCCCCGCGCCGCAATTTACCGACACGCAAGTATTTGAAATGCTCGGCTGGTTCGTGGCCTCGAACATGCCCATCAACGAACTCGAGCCCACACCCGAACTCGTTGAGGCGATGATCAAAGGCACCCGCCAAGGCTTCGAGGGCAAGCCCGCTCCTTACGACCAGGAGAAAATCCAAGCCGACATGCAGCGTGTCATCATGACCCGCCAAATGGCCTATCAAGCCAAGGCAAAGGCGAAGGCGGACGAAACCGCCGCGAAGTTTTTCGGCGATCTCAAGGCCAAGACCGGCGTGGTCGCGCTGCCCAGCGGCGTGATGTATGAAGTCATCAAGCCCGGCGAAGGCGCCTATCCGAGCGCCTCGGACACCGTGAAGATCAACTATGCCGGCACGCTGGTTGACGGCACCGAGTTCGACAGCTCTTACAAACGCGGCCAACCCGCCGAGTTTTCGCTGACCGGTGTCATCCCCGGCATGGCCGAGGGACTTCAAAAAATCAACAAAGGCGGCAAAATCAAAATCTACATCCCGTCCGAGCTCGGCTATGGCGAGCGCCCGCCCCCGTCGATTCCCCCGTATGCGATATTGGTTTTCGAAGTCGAGCTGCTCGAAATCACCCCGCCGCAAGCCCCCGAGCCCGCCGCCGCAGTTCCGGCCGCCCCGGCCGCACAGTAAGACGTGCGAAACACGCGCATTTGAAATTTCAACTGATGCAAAAACCGCCGCGATTTTCGCGGCGGTTTTTTTGACTCAATCATCCCCGGATGCCGTGGCTGCGTTGTCTTGACGGGCTGGTTCTCAACCGGGTTTGGCGTTTCCGTGTTCATTATTTTGCCGGCGGCCGTTTTTCTGCGGACGTTGTTTTTTGCTTATTGCGAAACTCAAGACGCGCGCGAGTCATGCGCTCGCGAATGCCCCCTTCCGAGACGAAGGTTTTTTCGAGGCTGCTGATCTGGCGTCCCAGCAAATACCGCGCCTGATGAATGAGGCAGATGAGAATATTGGCGACGACCTCCGAGGAACGGGTTTCAAGAAACCCGCGGTATGTTCCATAGTCGTCGTTGCGAACGCGCCCGAGCTTGCGCACGAAAAGGGCCTCCCTGCTATTTTTGTCCCAGAGCGTGAGGTCACGGGTGCGAAGGAAGTCTTCGTAATCCTCAAGCAATTCGCGCAAGCTGGCACGCGCAACATTGGTAAGTTTGATTTCAGTTTCCTTGGATGTGCCGGAAGCGTCACTGCCCTCCACGATATTTTGTTTTCCGGAGCGTGCCGCCTGCACCATCTGGTCAGTAGTGCGCCAATCCCTGTCTAGGAAACGCCGGCAAAAAAGCACGGTGCCATCGTAAATGATGACCGTTTTCGAATAACTCTTCAGGTTTTTATAGCCACCGTGCGGCGGTAAAAAGCCATCGGAATCGGCATCGGGGCAAGCGGTCATGGGGAAATGGGATAATAAGACCTCTACGACCAATAAGACCCGTGGGACAACAGAAAACGTGTCACCGCCGCATCTTATCGGTCTTATGCGCCCTATTAGTCCTATCGTCGCTCTCAGAACAGCGTCAGCGCGCGCACGCTTTCGACGATCACCCATGTGCCGCCCGCGCCCAGCGCCAGATACGCGACCACCTTGGCAAAACGCAACCGCCTCATGCGCGACTCGTGATGATCCGTGCTTTTGCGCGTCACACAGCCGTTTTCCGAGATAAAACTCACAAAGCCCGAATTGCGAATCGCGGTCCTCCGAATCCGCGAATTATCCACGCGACCCATGCGGATCGCTGGACGGCGGAAAAGGTTTCTGAGCATTCGGAAAATCATTGCGGCGAGGACGTATTAGTAATGGACGCCCTGGGTTCGTTTTTTCAACAGCAAAACTGCAAATTTTTCACTTTTTATTCCGCCTCGCTTTTGCGCATCGCCACGCGCCCGCAAAACAGCCAAACATTCCTTCCTTTTTCACGATTCAAAGCACGCAAATGCACCACTTTTCATACACCGGTTCCAACCTCCACTGCGAGTCCGTCGATCTCGCCGCCGTCGCACAGCTCTACGGCACGCCCACCTACGTTTACAGCGCCGCCACGATGGCGGACAACTACAACCGCATCATCGGCGGCCTCGGCGACCTCGACGTGCATGTGTGCTACGCCGTCAAGGCCAACTCCAGCATCGCCGTGCTCCGCCATTTCGCCAACCTCGGCGCGGGCTTCGACCTCGTCAGCGGGGGCGAACTGCGCCGCGTGCTTGCCGCCGGGGCCGACCTCACCCGCAGCGTCTTCGCCGGAGTCGGCAAATCCGAGGCCGAAATCCGTCTCGCGCTCGAGTCGGGCATCCACGCCTTCCACGTTGAAAGCGAGCCCGAGCTCATCCGCATCAACCACGTCGCCGGCAAACTCGGCGTGAAGGCGGCGATTTCGTTTCGCATCAATCCCGACGTTGACGCGCTCACCCACGCCAAAACCAACACCGGCAAGGCCGATAACAAATTCGGCATCCCCATCGCGCAAGCCGCGTCCGCCTACGCCGCCGCCGCCGAATATCCCAACATCGCCATCCGCGGCGTGCAAATGCACATCGGCTCGCAGCTCACCTCCATCGCCCCGTTCGTCGAGGCCACCGAAAAGCTCGCCGCGCTCGCCGAAGAACTCAAGGCGCGCCACAACATCGAATACATCTCCATCGGCGGCGGCATCGGCATCGTCTATCAAGACGCGCTCGAAAGCGGCGCGCGCAAATGGTGGGACGACCAGCCCGAGGCCGCGCGCCCCATCACGCCCGAATCCTACGGCGCCGCGCTCGCGCCGATCTTGAAGCCGCTCGGCCTGAAAGTCCTCGTCGAACCCGGGCGCTTCATGGTGGGCAACGCCGGCGTGCTCCTCGCCCAGGTCGAATACCTCAAGCGCGGCCAGGGGAAAAACTTCCTCGTCCTCGACGCCGGCATGAACGACCTCATGCGCCCCGCGATGTATGACAGCCACCACCAAGTCGTCCCGCTCCGTCGCAACACATCGCGCCCCGCCATCACCGCCGATATCGTCGGCCCCATTTGCGAAACCGGCGACTGCTTCGCCAAGGACCGCGACATCCAGCAACTCGGCGAAGGCGAGCACGTCGCCTTCATGAGCGCCGGCGCCTACGGTTACACGATGGCCAGCCGCTACAACTCGCGCTGCATGCCCGCCGAGGTCCTCGCGCACGGCGCGACCTTCGACCTCATCAACGCCCGCGAAACTTTCGACAACATGATCGCCGGCGAAAACATCCCGGCATTCCTGAAGTAAGCCGCGCACGGCGCCCGCCGCTTGCGTCCCCGTTCGCAATTTGTAATCCGTAGTCTGTAACTTTCACACCGATGCCGAAACTCACCACGCACACACTTCGCAAACTCAAGGGCAAACAACCCATCGTCGCCGTCACTGCCTACGACGCGATCACGGCGCGCTACGCCAGCGAAGCCGGGGTGGACATCATCCTCATCGGCGACTCCGTGGGCAACACCATGCTCGGCTTTGAAACCACGGTGCCGGTGACGCTCGACATGATGTGCCATCACGCCGCCGCCGTCACGCGCGCGCGCCCCGAGGCGCTCGTCGCCGTCGACCTCCCCTTCGCCGAGGCGCACTACGGGCACGACCGGCTGCTCGCCTCGTGCCAGCGCCTCATGCAGGAAACCGGGGTCGATGCCATAAAAATCGAGGGCGGCGTCGAACTCGCCCCCGCCGTCGCGCGCATCATCGCGTCCGGCATTCCCGTGTGGGGTCACATCGGCCTCAAGCCGCAGCAAGTCCTCGCGCTCGGCCGCTACAAGAAATTCGGCTCCACCCCCGAAGAAACCGAATCGCTAATCGCCGACGCGCGCGCGCTCGAAAAAGCGGGCGCATTCGCGCTCCTTCTCGAACTCACCGACCACGAAGCCGCGCGCAAAATCACCGAGGCCGTCGGCATCCCCGTCATCGGAATCGGAGCCGGGCCGCACTGCGACGGACAAGTCCTCGTCGCGCCCGATCTCCTCGGGCTCACACCCGGCTATGTGCCCTCGTTCGCGCATAAATTCGCCGACGCCGCCGCGCAATACCACCAGGGTTTCGCCGACTACGCCGCCGCCGTCCGCGGGAAAAAATTCCCGCAATAAACCGCCCGGACGGCACCTTTTTGTTGCCGTTTCCATTTCCGCGTCCTGAACTCACGTTTCCACTTTTCTCAATCCGCACGCCGCCCCATCCCGCACAATGTCCTCCACCTACCAAGTCATAGCCCGCAAGTGGCGCCCGCAGACATTCGACGATGTCGTCGGGCAGGACCATGTCGTGCGAACCCTCAAAAACGCCATCGCGCGCAACCGCATCGCGCACGCCTACCTCTTTGTAGGCCCCCGCGGCACGGGCAAGACATCCACCGCGCGCATCTTCGCCAAGGCCCTCAACTGCACCGACGGCCCGAAGGCCGACTTTGACCCCAACGACCCCGCGTGCAAATCCATCGCCGACGGATCGCACCTCGACGTCATTGAAATCGACGGCGCCTCAAACAACGGCGTGGACCAGGTCCGTGATCTTCGCGAAACCGTGCAATACGCGCCCGCGCAGGGAAAATTCAAAATCTACATCATCGACGAGGTGCACATGCTCTCGACCGCCGCGTTCAACGCGCTTCTCAAAACCCTCGAGGAGCCGCCGCCGCACGTCAAATTTGTCTTTGCCACCACCGACCCGCAAAAAGTTCTCCCCACCATCGTCTCCCGCTGCCAGCGCTTCGACCTGAAGCCCATCCCGAACGACCTCATCATCCAGCGTCTCAAACAAATCGGCGACGAGGAAAAAATCAAAGCCTCCGACGCCGCCTACGAGTGCATCGCACGCATGGCCGACGGCGGCATGCGCGACGCGCAATCCATCTTCGACCAGATGATTTCCTTTTGCGGCAACGACATCGAGGAATCCGATGTGCTCGACGTCTACGGCCTCGTCTCGGGCGAAAAAATCGCCGCGCTCGCCGCCGCGCTCGCCGCCGGCGACCACCAAAAACTCATCGCCATCATCGACGAGTGCGACCATCAGGGCCGCGACCTCGTGCGCCTCCTCAGCGACCTGCAAGCCGTCGTCCGCAACGCCCTCATCGACGCCATCGCCAAAGGCGGTTACAGCGAGCAACTCGGCGGCGTCAAAATGACCACCGAGCAAATCACCCGCCTCCTCGACGGACTCCGCGAGGGCGAGGGCGCGGTCAAGCTCGGCCTCGCCGAAAAAATCAATTTCGAAGTCACCCTCCTCAAGGCAATCGAGGCGAGCCGCGCGCGCGCAATCGATTCTCTCATCAAGGAACTCACCGAACTCGCCGGGAAAAGTCCCGCCCCGGAAACGCCCGCCTCAAGCGCGGCCGATTCCAACAGCGAAAAAAAAAAGACCTGATTGAGACGCTTGAGTCGCGCCTCGCCGTCGCGCTCGCGGACTACAACGAAAAGGCGCGCCGCGACCGCGAAAAAAGCGCCGCCATGCCATTCATCGCCGGCAACCTCGGGGGCGGCACGCTCGCCAACAAAGTCGCAAACCAAATCGAGGAAACCCGCGCCGCGTCCGAACTCGCCGATGCCGAGGACGCCGCGCCGCCCTACGCACGGGAAAACGCCGGCGACTATGCGACCGCGACCGACGCCGGCAATTATGATGACGACATCCCGCCGTGGCTCGACGCCGAGGCCGAGCAAGCCTACCTCGCCGACCAGGCCGCCGCCGCATCCGCGATGTCCTCCGCAAACTCCGGCGAAGACCCCGAGGAGCAGGACGCATCCGGACTTCCCTCGCTCGAGAGCCTCAAGGCGCGCATCCCCGCCGAAACACTCGAGGTGTTAGAGACACTCTTCCGCGCCAAGTTCACCACCGTGCGCAAAATCCCCAAGAAACTGCTCAAGTAATGCCCCGGGAGCGCTCGTGTTTTATTTCCGCATTGCGGCACGGGGCGGATTTGTCAGCATTTCAAATTCTTTTCCCATGAGAACCCTCGCCAAAACACTCTCCCTTGTTGCCGCGCTGTGCGTGCTCGCAGCCACCGCAACCGCGCTTTCCGCGCAAGACATCGCCCTTCCCTCCCCGCAAAAAAACGGCGGCATGCCGCTCATGGACGCGCTCGCGAAGCGCTCCACCTCGCGCAGCTTCGATTCCAAGCGCAAGCTTTCGCGGCAACAACTTTCCAACCTCCTCTGGGCCGCATGGGGCCTCAACCGCGCCGACGGCAAACGCACCGCGCCCTCGGCAAACAACAAGCAGGAAATCGACATCTACGTGCTCCTCAAGCAGGGCGCTTATCGCTACGACGCCAAGGCCCACGCTCTCGTGGCCGTCGCCGCAGGCAAGGACGTCCGCGAACTCGGCGGCACGCAATCCTTCGTCAAGGACGCGCCCGTCACACTGGTGCTCGTCGCCAACCTCTCGAAACTCTCTCAAAAAACCGAGGCCGCAAAACGCGAGGTCGCCGCGGTCAACGCCGGTTTCATCGCCCAAAACATCTACCTTCATTGCGCCTCCGAAGGCCTTGCCACCGGAACGCGCATGAACATCGACCGCGAAAAACTCGGCCCCGCGATTTCGCTTAAAAACACGCAATGGGCCGTCATCGCCAACTCCGTCGGCTACGCGAAAAAATAGTCCCCCAACAAACAATTCACCTGTCATTTCCATGAAAAAAGCCTCCGCAAAATCCACCTCCAAAACCCCGTCCGCCGCATCCGCGACGGATGCCTCAAACGCCTCGCCCAAGGTAAAGTTCTTCAGCGGCGAGCACATCCCGCTCGAACTGCACAAGGTGCGCGTCGTGCAAAAGCTCCACCTCGTGCCCGTCGAGCGCCGCCTCGCCGCCATGCAGGAGGCCGGCTTCAACACCTTCCAGCTCGGCACCAAGGACGTCTTCCTCGACATGCTCACCGACTCCGGCGTGAACGCCATGAGCGACAACCAGATCGCCGCCATGATGCAGGCCGACGACGCCTACGCCGGCTCGCAAAGCTTCGCCCGCCTCCAGTCCGCCGTCGAGGAGGTGTTCGGCAAAAAATACCTCCTCCCCGCGCACCAGGGCCGCGCCTGCGAAAACATTCTCGCGCAACATTTCGTGAAACCCAACAGCGTCATCCCGATGAACTACCACTTCACGACGACGCTCGCGCACATCACGCGCAACGGCGGGCGCATCGTGGAAATCCTCAGCGACGACGCGCTCAAAATCAAAAGCACGAACCCGTTCAAGGGAAACATCGACATCGCCAAGCTCGAGGCGTCCATCGCCACGCACGGCGCGGGCAACATCCCCTTCATCCGCATGGAGGCCTCGACCAATCTCATCGGCGGCCAGCCCTTCTCAATCGCCAACATGCGCGCCGTGCGCGCCATCGCGAAGAAGCACGGCATCCTGCTCGTGCTCGACGCGAGCCTCATCGGTGAGAACGCCTATTTCGTCAAGCAGCGCGAGGCGGAGTTCAAGAACGCCAGCGTCGCAAAAATCCTCCTCACAATGTGCGACCTCGCCGACATCGTTTATTTCTCGGCGCGCAAAGTCAGCTCGTCGCGCGGCGGCGGCATCTGCTCGAACAACAAGGAAATCATCGACCAGATGAAAAACCTCGTCGTGCTCTTCGAGGGCTTCCTCACCTACGGCGGCATCTCCGTGCGCGAAATCGAGTCGATGGCCGTCGGCCTGCGCGAGACGACCGACGAGACCGTCATGTCGCAAAGCCCGCTCTTCATCGAGTATCTCGTGGGCCGCCTTGAGAAACTCGGCATCCCCGTGGTCACGCCCGCCGGCGGCTTGGGCTGCCACGTCGATGCGATGGGCTTCCTGCCGCACATCCCGCAAAAGGATTATCCCGCCGGCGCGCTCGCCACCGCGTTCTACATCGCCTCCGGCGTGCGCGGCATGGAGCGAGGCACGATGTCCAGCGTGCGCGACGTGCACGGCCACGACATCCTCGCCGACGCCGAGCTACTGCGCCTCGCGATGCCGCGCCGCGTCTTCACGCTCTCGCAAGTGAAGTATGTCGAGGACCGCCTCGCCTGGCTTTACAAGAACCGCAACCTGATCGGCGGAATCCATTTCGTTGAGGAGCCGACGGTGCTGCGCTTCTTCAACGGACGCCTCGCAGCCAACAGCGACTGGCCGCAAAAACTCGCCGCCAAGTTCCGCCAGGATTTCGGCGACAGCTTGTAACGTCTTTTACGAGTGAGTTTCAGGCCTTAGCGGATAAGGAGCGCCGCCGGGCGCGCCGGGAACCGCGGGAATCAAACACGGCGGTTGGCGACATTCAGCCAGCCGCCCTGCCTAAAAATGAGGCGGAAACTGTTACTCCGCGTAAAACTTATACACGCATTCCTGCGTGTAGGTTTCCCCGGGGCGCAGCACGGTGGAGGGGAAATTTTTCTGATTCGGGCTGTCGGGGAAATGTTGCGTTTCAAAACAAAACGCGGTGCGCGCATCATACGTTTTGCCACCCTTGCCCTTGAGCGAGGCGTTCAGAAAATTGCCGCCGTAGAATTGCATGCCGGGCTCGGTCGTGCGCACTTCGAGCACGCGGCCGCTTTTGGGCTCGATGATTTTGGCCGCGAATTGAAGGCCACCGCCTGGTTTGTTCAGCACCCAGTTGTGATCGTAACCGGCGCCGTTTTTGAGCTGCTCAAAGTCGGCGTCGACACGCGCGCCGATGACGGTCGGCTGGCGAAAATCCATCGGCGTGCCGGAGACCGAAGCCATCTCCCCCGTGGGAATCAACGCACTGCTCACGGGAGTGTAGTTGTCGGCGTTGATTGTGAGGATGTGGTCGTTGACGCTGCCGTTGCCCGCGCCGTGCAAGTTGAAGAACGAGTGATGCGTGAGGTTGATGACCGTGGGTTTGTCGGTGGTGGCGCGATAGCTGATTTTGAGTTCGTTGTCGTCCGTGAGCGCGTAGGTCATCGTCACGGCGAGATTGCCGGGGAAGCCCTGGTCGCCGTCTTTCGAGAGCAGGCGAAATTCAACCGTGGCCGGATTGACCTGTCGCGCATCCCACACGATGGACTGAAACCCGGCCGGTCCGCCATGGAGGGCGTTGGGGGCGTTGTTGATCGGGATGGTGTATTCGACGCCGTCGAGTGTGAATTTACCGTTGGCAATGCGGTTGCCGAAACGGCCGATGGCCGCGCCGAAATACGGCTCCTTCGAGTCGATGTAATCCTGCACGCTTTCGTAGCCGAGGACGATGTCCTCCATGTTGCCGCCGCGATCGGGCGCGAGCCACGACACAATGCGCGCACCGTAATTCGTGGCGCATATTTCGACGCCCTTGTTGTTGCGCATGACAAACAGGTCCGCCTGTTTGCCGTCGATTTGTTTTTGAAAGCTGGAGCGTTGCAATGCTGGCATGGGAATGAGGGATTAAAGGAAGTGAATGAACGAGCGCAGTTGCGCCGGCTGTGAAAACTAGCGGCGGCATGATCGCGTTTTTCAAGGTGTCACGGCAATAGCGTTTATGCGTTCACGCGGTTCTGCCGTTTCGGGAAAAACTGCGCGCACGCTCCGGCCCCTGGCTTTCCGATCCGCTCAGTTTTTCATCCCTTCGGCCTTTTTCACTTTGCGGCGGGCGAGTTCGCGCATGTCGACGGCGACGTCGTCTTTTTCGAAAATCTCGTGGCCGAGGATGTGTTCCATGATGTCCTCCATCGTCACGACGCCGGCGGTGGAGCCGAACTCATCGACGACGACGAGAAGTTGCTGGTGGACCTTGAGGATGGTTTGAAGGGCGCTGGAAGCGGTGACGGTTTCGGGGACAAAGTGCGCCTCCTGCATGAGGCGTCCGACGAGTTCGCTGTCCTGGTCGGCGGCCTTGGCCTTGAGGAGGTCGCGGCGGCGGATGATGCCGACGATGTCGTCGATGTTTTTGTCGTAAACGGGCATGCGGCCGAAAGGAATGTTGGAGCGGGTCTTGAAGACTTCGCCGACGGTGGCGTCGCGGGGAAGCATGGCAACGACGGTGCGCGGAGTCATGATTTCGCCGACGCGCACTTCGTCGAGCGAAAGGGTGTTGGCGATGATGTCGGACTCGTGATGGGTGATCGCGCCCTGTTGCGCGCCACGCTCGGCGAGGAGGATGATCTCGTCGTCCGACGTTCTGCTGGGCGCGGGTTTTTTGATAAAGAGCCGGAGGACAAGGTTGCAGAAATAGGTGACGGGGCGCAGCACGCGGCAGAGCGTGAGCAGCGGATAAACCATGACCGGCTGGAGTTTCACGCGATGAATAACGCCAATATTTTTGGGAATGACCTCGGAAAAGATGAGGATGCAGATGGTGAGGAGGACGGAGACGACGCCGACGACGGTGCTGTTGAAGAGGTGCGCGGCGAGACCGCCCACGATGACGGAGCCGAGGGTGTTGGCGATGGTGTTGAGGGAGAGGATTGCGGAGATGGTTTCGTCGGAGTTTTTGAGTTTCTCAAGGGTTTCGCCGTGGCGGGTGTTTTTGGCCTTGAGCGCCTCGATTTCGATGACGTTGGTGCTGAGAATCATCGCCTCAAGCATGGAGCAGCAAAATGAGATGCCGATGGTGAGAACGATGGCGGTTATAAACCAGATCATGCGGACAACTGAAACAGCCTTGGTGTGCCGCGCCAAGATCGTTTCGGTGAGCCGCGGCTTTATGTCCTTAATATCCGGGTTCAACTTGGGTGCGACCGGACGGGTCATTTGACTTGTTTGATAGATTGTCGTTTTGTCCTTTCAAAACAATGAATCCCGCAACCAACGACGTTTCCAATGTGCTTGAGGCCGCGCCTCTTTTCGCCAACGCGCCCGGGGCGTTGGGCGCGACGGGGAACACGGGGAACGGCGAGTTTTTGCCCGCCGCGCTGGAAACCGAAATCCGCAGGATTTACGGACGCAGCCCGCTTTACGGGCGGCGGTTCGCGCTGGGCGGGGAGCCGTTGTCGTGGGCGTGGTATCGGGACGTGCCGGCGCTTTCCAAGCAGGAAATCGTGGAGCGCGGGCATGAGGCTTTTTTCGAGGACTACCGGGTGATTGAGCGGGGTTTGCAGGAGAAAAAATTTGAATACGAATCAACCTCCGGCACGACCGCCGGGCCGATGACGGTGATCATGGAGGACGGCTGGTGGAACGAGCAGACGCGGCGCGCGTATCGGGCGCATCCGCTGCTCGCGCCGTTTGCCGACGCGCCGCATCGCAAGTGCGTGCTGGCGCCGGTTGGCTGCTCGTCGAATCTGTGCCCGTATGAGGATCATCCGTTTCCGAACCGGTATTTCGACGGCACGGTTTACCTGAATCTTTCGAGCGACCCGTTTGTGTTTCCCGAGGCGGAATGGGACCGGATCGTCACGGAGTTGCAGGCGGTGAAACCCGACATCATCGAGGGCGAGCCGATTTATTTGTCGCTGCTGGCGCGCGCGGTGAAAAAACGCCAGGTCTCGGTGCCGAGCGTGAAGGTCGTCATCCTCACCTACGGCAAGGCGAGCCTGCAGCACAGCCGTCGCGTCGCGGAGGCGTTTCCCGCGCCGCAGGTCGATCTCTACGGCTCGACGGAAGCGGGTTATATTTTTGTCGGCACGGCGTTCAAGGACGACTCGCGCGTGATCGATGAAAACGCATTCGTGGAGCTGGCGCCGTATCGCGGCACGCCGGATGTTTTCCAGATTTACGTGACGACGCGCGGGCGCGAGGCGATGCCGCTGTTGCGCTACCACACGGGCGACATCGTGCGGCGTTGCGCGCAAGGCTACCGGCTGCTGGGGCGCGAGGGCGGGCTGTATTTCCGCGAAAGCGACGGCGCGATCATTTCGCCGACGGAAATCGACGCGGCCATACCGGCGGATTTCGAGTGCTGGCACTACAGCCTCGTGCAAACGGGCGACGCGCGCTGGGATTTCCACTACGTGGCGGACGGCCACGCGCCGAAGGACCTCGACACGGCGCTCGCGGCGGCGCTGGGCGGCGGCGCTCGAGTGAATTTGTTCCGCCGCCGCACGATAACACCCGCCGCAAGCGGGAAATTCGCCCTGCTGAAACCCCTGGCGAGGTAGGAAAATTTCCAAAACGCAAGATTGACCGCAGTGGGCGGGTGGTCGTTATTCTCGCGCGTCCCGGCTTTTATTTGCAACGACACGACAACACACACATGGATGCGCGCAACACACCTGAAATCATAATCCATGGCATCGCCGCGTCACCAGGCATCGCCCACGGGCAGATACTCCTCCACATCCAAAGCGACTTGGAGCTGCCGGAATACCAGATAAGCCCCGAACAGCGCGCGGAGGAGATGGAGCGTTTCGACAGGGCGCTGGTCGCCACGCGCCAGCAGATCCAGCAAATCAGGAACGAGGTTGAAAAAAACCTGGGGACGGACGAGGCGCGCATATTCGACGCGCACCTGCTCGTGCTCGAGGACGTGGCCCTGATCGGCGAAACCGAGCGCGAGTTCGAGGCGAGCTCAAAAAACATCGAGTGGTGCTTCAACAATGTCGTGCAGCGCTACATCAAGGCGTTTTCGGAAATCGACGACGAATACCTGGGCGAGCGCGCGGGCGACATACGCGACGTGGCGCAGCGCGTCCTGCAAAACCTGCTCGGCCGCGCGCAACAGACACTGAACAATTTTCCCGGCAACCGCGTCGTGGTTGCCAACGACGTTTCACCGTCGGACGCCGTCGGCATGGATCGCGACAAAGTCCTCGCCATCGTCACCGACTCGGGCAGCCGCACGAGCCACGCGGTGATCGTGGCCCGCACGATGCGCGTGCCGGCGGTCGTGGCCACGCGCGACCTGACCAAGCGCATCGTCGAGGGCGACTCCGTGCTGGTCGATGGTTATGAGGGCACGGTCATCATCAACCCTTCCGACAAGACGCTGTATCGCTACGGAAAAATCCAGGTCACGCGGAAAAGCGTGGAGCAGCGCATGCTCGACGCGGTCAGCCTTCCGTCGGTCACACAGGACGGCGTGGAAGTGATTTTGCGCGCAAACATCGAGGGCATTAACAGCGCCGAGCTGGACATGGCCCGCCGCTATTCCGCGCAGGGCGTCGGACTTTATCGCACGGAGTTTCTGTATATGCAGGAATCGCGAATGCCCAGCGAGGAGGAGCAATACCGCGCATACAAGGCCGTGGTCGAAAACATGGCCGGCGAGATTGTGACCATCCGCACGCTCGACCTCGGCGGCGACAAGCTGATGAACGGGAAATCGGGGCTGTTTCCGATGGAGGCGAACCCATTCCTCGGGATGCGCGCCATCCGCTTCTGCCTCGAGCACAAGGAGATTTTCAAGAACCAGCTGCGCGCGATCCTGCGGGCGAGCGCGCACGGCAGGGTGCTGCTCATGTATCCCATGATCAGCGGCACCGGGGAACTCGACGACGCGAACAAGTTGCTCGACGAATGCCGCGCGGAGCTGCGGGAAAAGGGAGTCGCCTTCGATGAAAAAATGCCCGTCGGCACGATGATCGAGGTTCCGAGCGCGGCGACCACGGCGGACATACTCGCGCCCAAGGCGGACTTTTTCAGCATCGGCACGAACGACCTGATTCAATACCTGCTCGCGATCGACCGCAGCAACGAGCGCATCGCGCACCTATACAAACCCGCGCATCCATCGATGCTGCGGATGCTGAGCTACGTGGTCGAACAGGCGCACAAGGCGAAAATCAAGGTGAGCGTGTGCGGCGAGATGGCGGGCGACCCCCTTTACGTGCCGTTCCTGCTCGGCATCGGCGTGGACGAATTGAGCATGGCCTCGTCGCTGATCCCGGCGGTGAAATACCTCGTGCGCGCGATGAAAATGTCGGACGCGAAAAAACTCGTCCACGAGGCGTCGAAAATGGACAACGCCGCCAAGATCACCGCGCTCTGCAACGCCTTCTACAACGCGCGCATGGCTGAGGCCTGACGGGGCGGGGCGGCCCGCAAGCGCGGAGGATTCCGCCGCCCGGACGGCATCCGGAGCCCCGGATAGCACCGCTCCCCGCGAACCCCGCCCGATTTGGCGCGGCAACTACGCGGTTGTATTATGCGAATGTTTTCAAACAATATCGGCTTCTCACGCTATTTGTTTCGCACTGCAAAGAAAACATTCGAGCACTATTTGTCATGCCAGAGAACATCACCGATTCCAACCAACTGCACCACGCGATCAATCTGCGGCTCTCGCTGCTCGGCTGCCCGCCCGTTGACGAGGCCGACATTGCCATGACCGATCTCGCCGCGCCGATCGTCGCGCGCTTTCGCGAAACCACGCGCCAAATTTCCGATCCGCTTTCCCCTGTCGACCATCGCATCCAGGCCTGGCTCGACTCGTATCTTTCCGATGTCGGCGGCGTTCCCAAGCTGCCCAACCGCACGTTCATCCTCGACCAGCCCGGCCTCGCGCGCGCGCTTTCGCTGCCGGCCGATGGCGACGAATTCAGCTCCCCGCTCGTCAAAAGCTATCGCGTTCGCCAGGGCGTGCTTCACAACCCTGCCAACGACCGCCGCACCACGAAGGGCGTGTTCCACGTCGCCGAGGGCGGACTGCCGATCCCCGACGACAAGTTTGCCGTGCCGAAAAGCGTCTTTGGCAAAATGCTCGCGCTCGCCTTCGAACCGCCGCGCGAACTCATGCGCCTGCCGTTCACCGCAAACCGCGTGCGCGAGGCGGGGTGTTTTGTCTCGCTGCACCTGCGCCCGCTCGTGTGCCCCGCCGTGCACGGGTTCATAGACGAGAAACGCATGGAAATGCGCTTCTTCGCGCCCGGCTCGCTCGTCAGCAACCTCGATTTTGTCGAGGGCATTTTCGGCAACGCCGGCGACCCCTACCTCCCCGAAAACGACGCCGGGCTCGATATCGACCACTGGATCGGGCACACCGGCTGCGTCATCCTCGCGCCGCACCTCACGCAAATCCCGAAACACGCCGCCGGTCTGCCGCACTACGACCTCGCCACCGAGCGCCAGCGCCGTGACGGCATGTGCTGGAAGGACGAAAAGGAACTCTACAATAACGGCTCCGCGTTCAAGCTCACCGCGCGCAATCACAAGGGCGTGATGGTCACCATCATCGCCGACAACTACTATGGTTACTGCAAGAAGGAGGTCAAAACGCAGATCAGCTTTTCCTCCAACCTCTACGGCCTCACCGAGGAGGAGCACGCAGGCGGCGCGCTCGTGTTTCCGAGCTACGACCTCGGCGACGGATTCTCATCCTACACCGACGAGCACGCGCAAAACGTGGCCGATGTCATCGCAAAATTCCCGGGCCGCTTCACGCTCCAGCCCGAGGGCCACGCGTTCGATCTCGAGCATCCGGAAATCATCATCATCCCCGAGGTCACCACCTTCGACCTGCGCGCGGGCACGATCACCTGGATTGCCGACGACGGCGAGCTTCACACCATCAAGCTCCTCGCCGGAAAAATCTACATGCGCCCCAGCGGCTACCGCGTCCACATGGAGCAAATCACCGGCACCGGCGAGCGCTCGACATGGCGGCTCGTGGGCACCCTCGCCGAGGGCGTGCTCTGCCACAAGCCCAGCACGGTTTCAGGCGGCGGAAAATCGGAAATCTCCAAGTCCATCTCCTACGCAATCCTGCCCGGAAATGTTTTTGTGGCCGATTTCGACCGCGACTTCGACCAGGTCTCCACACTGCTCAAGCACGACTACTCGCAACGCTTTCGCGACCCCGCGCGCCGCGGCAAGGACACACGCCCCATCCTAAGCTCGCATCGCTCGCTCGGCTCCGTCATCAAACTCCTCACGCCCTCGCGCCGCGACTACACCGACGAATACAACAACTGGCTCCGCACGATTCCGCAGCACATCAAGCAGCTCATCTTCGTCCTCAAGCGCTACTACAAACCCGAGTGGAGCGACAAGTGGCTCAGCCATTTCTCGGTGGACACAATCAACGGCATGCCCGGCTACGAGCTCAAGCTCGACGGCCATAAAATCGTGACCAACAACATGCGCGTCGGCTTCGAGGAGGACGGCTCGTGGCGCGTGTTCGGCCTGCGCAACGACTTCCACCCCGTCGCAAAAGTGCAGGTTGAGGACGACATCACCGCGTCCGTCGTCGCGCCCGCCTCCGCGATCAAGGACCTGCCCGAACAGTGCGCCGGCGCCACCTCGGTGAAGTTTGTCAAAAACTGCGAGGCCCTCCTCTTCCAGCGCCCCGACGAC
Source organism: Ereboglobus sp. PH5-5 (assembly GCF_029504805.1). NCBI lineage: Bacteria > Pseudomonadati > Verrucomicrobiota > Opitutia > Opitutales > Opitutaceae > Ereboglobus > Ereboglobus sp. PH5-5. The sequence continues at coordinate 58,024 of NZ_JAQFIT010000003.1, forward strand.
GCCATCCATCGCGGCTACGACCGCCAGGCCGAGGCCGACATCGCCTCGCCCGGCACCTTCCTCTCCAACTACGAGCCGCTCATGCAATCAGACGCGCGCAAGCTCTTGGAGGACGCCATCGGATTCCGCGCCTACACCAAACCCATGCGCGACATCATCCGCGGCGCGATCGCTTCAAACACGCCCGCGTATTTCGTGTCGTCCGCGCACCCGCGCGTCATCGACGGCAAGCCCTCGAAAAACCCCCGCTACCTGCAAGTGCGCCCCGACATCCTGCATCCGCTCGACACCGCGCTCGCCGACCTCGCCGCGCGCCTGCACCGCCGCCTCACCTCCCACGCGCCGCTGCCGACGCCCGTTGACATCCTCGTGCCCGGCCGCCGCAACAATCCCCCCGACGGCAAAATCCGCCCGCTCGCGGTTTACAATCCCATTCACCACATGGAACTGCCCGAGCTCTTCATGGAGTTCATCAGCTCCATGACCGGCAAGTCGCCTTCGACCACCGGCGCCGGCTCCGAGGGCGCGCTCACCAAGGGCCCGTTCAACGCGCTGCGCCCGATCGTCGACCTGAACGCGTCGCTCATCTCGCTCATCCTCACCGGGCACGATGTGTTTCTTTCCGCCGCCGGCTACGTCGGCCCGAAGGCGCGCGTCGACCACGACATATCGATGCTTGTGCCCGAGGTGTTTTCGCGCATGTCGCTCGCCGAGCGCAGCGCCAAGGCGCTCATTGCCGACGGCTGCCTGGAAAAAGTGCCCGACATGGAGCACAACGGCAAACCCGTGCTCTCAAGCCGGCTCGGCTACCGCATCACCACGCGTTTCGTGCGCATTTATTTCGGGCGCGTGTTCAACCATCCGCACTCCGTCTTCACCGACGAAATGCTCCATCCCGAGCAGCAGGACATGGACATCTTTGCCGACGGCATGGACAACATCTGCGTCACCCACAAGCGCGTTGCCGACAGCTATTTCGCCGACGGCGGAATCGACCTTGCCGTCCCGCCGCTCAAGGCGCTCCTGCACATCATGGCGCACGGCCACTACGAGGGCAAGGGGCTCGACGCGCCGGAAATCCGCGAACTCTTCACAAAAGAGCACATGCTCGAAAGCGACTGGTATGCCGAGCGCCTCACCGCGAAACAGCGTTACGAAGTCGCGCTCTGGCGCCGCCATGTCGCCTACCTCGAGTCGTATCTCGAACGCCCCAATACAAAGGATGTGATCGACGACCTCGACATCAAGGGCCGCCTCGCCCACGCGCTGAAACGCCTGGACCACGTCTATTCCCCCGCGTATCTGGAAAGCATCAAATACACAATCGGCGTGCAACCGATCGCGGAAGCGTAAGGACTCCGCTCAAGATTTCGCAGTTATAAAGAACTCTATTCCGGAAACCAGTTCCGCGCGGCGGCCTGTTTGCCAAGGGCTGTGTTTGGACAGCGAATCACCAGCGCCCGATAAAACCGGTTGGCCTCCCCCGGATCGCGTTTTTTGATCCAGCCGCCGGCGGTGTTGAGCATGCGCGCGGTCTCGTCGGAGTCATTCGGCATGAGCGACGCCGCCCACCACCCGAGATCCGCCGCGCGATATCGATAGTGAAAACGCTTCCGCGGAACCGCGTGCGCCTCGACACGCTGGAGCTCATCCGCGGTCGGCGCGCCAAGGCCGCCCTCGCGTCGCAACTTATCCCGTCGCGCCCCGGCTATCGGACTCCACTCGAAATTGCCGCCCCAAATGGAATAGTCCGGCGCCAGTTCCGTGCCGAGCAACGCCATGCCATTTTCGTGCAGGCTCGCCGCCGCGTTCCAGAATGCCTTCGCGCGCTCGCTGGGCGCGAGCTCACCGTTAAACCCGGCGCGCACATCATCCACATAAGCGGCATAGATTTGCCGCAACTTTTCGGGGAAATATTCCCTCGCATCCTCCGGCTTGTTCGCCCGCGCCAGTCGCCGCGCGAGCAGGTGGCGGAGTTCGTTGCGCAGAGCTTTTTTACCCTGTTCCTCGCGCTCTTCGGCAACCGAGAAAAATTGCCGCTCATCTGTTCCAGTTTGTTGCGGACAATGTTTATCCACGAACGCCACCAACTCGTCGAGCGCGAGCACGCGCTCGGCGATATAGGCGCAGTCCTGCCAGTGCCCGCCGCGCAAAAACGCATCAAGCGCCCCGGCATATTTGCCCGCGCCCATGCGAACACGCCCCAAATCCGCCCATGCAACCGGGCGAGCCCCGCCGGTCAGCTCGGGGCTGGACGTGACTTTTTCGAGAAGCCCGCCGGCACGCGCCGCGTCGCCCGAGCGCAACGCGAGCTTGGCGCGTATCCAGTTTGCGGGCACGGAGGAGGCGGAGGCGCTCTTGAGCCATTGCGCGGCAAGATCGAAATAACCGGCCTGATAGGCGAGCCACGCGAGGCGGTCGGTGTCGGGCACATCGCGAAGTTCCGCCTCGTCCAAAATCCCCGCCCAGATGCGGGATTGGCGGTCCAGTTTTTTTCCGGCCTCATAATCGAACCACGGGGAAAGGCCAAAACGGGCGAGCAGATAAAGTGTCAGCACGCGGCGGGATTTTTCGTCCCGCGCGAGCTGCCGAAGGTGTTTGGCGCCATCCTCGGATTCCGCGGATTCAAATGCGTCGCGAGCGACGGCGCGCAGGGAAAGCACGGCGCCGCGGCGATCCCCCGCGGCGTGCTGCCGGAGGTAAAGGTGAATGGCCTCGGTGCTGTAACCGTTGAAGAAATGCGCGCGCGCCTCCCAGCCGAGACTCGCTTGAGCGAGATCCGAAATGTCGTCGAATCCGGCTTCGGCGGCATCGCGGGTTTGTTGAAACCACTTCACGCCGTGGAGCATTTCGTGCATGGCCTCCACGGACATCGACTGGCGCTCGGGAATGCCTTCCCCTTGCGCGTCGGGCACGCAGAGACGTCCAAGCATGTAGGCGGCGTTGACAGTGTAGTGGCGGCGTTCGTCAGCGGGAAGCGCAAGCAGGGTTTTCCAACGGTTATCCGCGGTTCCATGGTCGCCCTTCCAGTATGCGAAAGCGCCGTTCAAATAGAGGGCGAACTCCGCAGGCATGTCGCCGGAAAACACCGGCGGGCTGGCCCAGTCCTTCGCAAAGATGACCGCGCGCGCGGACTCCAGCTCGCCAGCCAGTGCGTCGATGCGCTCCTGCGCGTAACCACGCCTGGCAAGCTCGATGCGGAGGACGCCGGTTTCGGTGAGCTCATTTTCGCGCTTGGCCTTGTTGGCCGCAATGACAAGGGCGGCTCCCGAATCGACGGCGGCGGCTTTTTTGCGCGGCGCGATTTTTTCAATCTCCGCGGCAAAATATCCCTCGGGCGCCGACAGCAGGCTCACGCTGCCCTCGGCAAGATAGGCGTTTGGAAAGTCGGGGCCGCAGGCGCGAGCGTGCGGGATGAGGAAGCAGGCGGCGGCAATAACGACAGCCCGCATGCGATGGTGTTGCTCAAGGAATCGTGGCATTGATGGAAATATTGGTGATTGGTTTTTTGTCGGGAAAATCGAAGCGAACCCAGCCGATGACACGACTGTGCCCGGGAGCGATTTCTGTCGATGCAAGCGATCGCATGCCGACGAGCGCGCGGGGATCGTCGCGGTCATAATAAAAACTATATCCGCCAAGCCCGTCCCGCGACTCCAGACTGGCATCGCCGCTCCATGTGATTTTCACCCGCTGCGGAAGCGGCTCGGTCGTGTGCCCGCGATTGATGATGACGATTTCCGCAAGGCCGGGTTTGGCGCGATGGATTTCAACTGCGAGATGCGAGATTATCTCCCCGCCTTCAATGACAGCGGAAAATGTTTTCCCGGTCCATGCGAGCCGGTCGTTTTCAGCGGGCAGTCGAAACCAGATGATGCCGGTGGCGCGGGGCAGTTTTTCCGCGGCGAGTGTTTGCGCGAGCGCCTGCATCGCGCGGGGATCGGAACGCACGGTGCGCAGTTGCGCGCCCGGCGGCCAGTCGCGAGGGGTTTCCGCGGCGAGCCCGATGAAGCGGCCCTTGTCATCAAACCCGAGCGTGTAGCCGTAGGTGGGCAGCGCGACGCGAAAGCGGGTGCCTGCGCGCGCCGCGAGCCCGTCGGCGCCACGGCACCAGTGCAGGGCCGCGCCAGGCTCGCAGAGCGTGAATGTGTCGTCGATTGCGCGGGGTTTGTCGAGGGAGTGGACTTGCAGCACAAAGCCGTCGGCCGCCCGTGCGAGGTCGACAAACTCCCGCTCATGCTGGAGCCAGCAGGGCAATGCGGTGAAGGTAAGCGGAGTTTCACCCGCGGCGGTTTTGAGCGCGGCGAGCCAGCCGCGGTAAAGGCCGAGTTTCGACTCGGGGCAATCGAAGTCGATTTGAAGCTCGGACGGCGCGAGTCCGGCGTTGCGCACGAATTCGAGAAGCGCGGAGGCCTCGGCGATAATTTGAGGCAGGGCGTCCGCGAATTGTTTTTCCGAGTTTCGCGTGCCAATGCGAAGCGCGAGGCCGATTGGTTTTTCAAGCGAGGCGAGTCCGGCGTAATCGAACCGAGGACGAACGATTTTCGGGGACGCCTTATCCCACGAAATCTCCGAGGCCAGAACGCAGTAGCCGTTGACCTGGCCGCTTGATGCGCGGAGCGCGTCATTGACTTGGGCCGCCGGCTTGCGCTGCCAGATGTAGGCATCGTGTGTCCACGCCGCGCCGGCCGCGGCGCGGGCGCATGTTGCAAGCAAAAGCAAAACGATGATGCGGCGAAGTTTGTCCATGGGCGGTTGAGGGTGGATTCGGGATGTGAAGCGAGTGTGAAGCGCGCATGAAATCCATGAGAAATAAAAAACGCTCGCGGAGGCGGATTTTTTGCGCGAGTTGTTGGGAATTGTGGCTTCCCAGACTTTGCATTTTCCATCGGCGCGGCATCTTCACCAGCTTTTCGGCGGACGAGAGGGCAATCTCACCCACGCCGAGCAAAAACTGAAAGTCACGCTCGTCTCGCGCGAGGACTGGCTCAAGATCAGCGGGTCGGCGGAGGCGGTTGCGCAAACGGAATCGCTGTTCGGTTTTCTCAATGAGGCGCGGGCGCAGGGGCTCGTGATTCGCACGCCGGATTTTCACCGGTTCGTCGACACGGTGGCGAGGGGCGAGCTCGAGCAGTTGCGCGGCCTGTTTGAAAAGCCGCTCGTCATCTCCACCAACCGCAAAAGCATCGTGCCGAAGACGCTCGGGCAAAAAGTATACTTGCAGGCGATCCAGGAAAACCCGGTCGTGTTCGGCATCGGGCCGGCGGGCACGGGCAAGACTTATCTCGCGATGGCCGCGGCGGTGTCCGCCTTGCTGAAAAACAAAGTGGAGCGAATCATCCTGACGCGCCCCGCGGTGGAGGCGGGCGAGGCGCTCGGGTTTTTGCCGGGTGATTTGCGCGAAAAAATCCTGCCGTATTTGCGCCCGCTCTACGACGCGCTGCACGACATGCTCGACAACGACGATGTGGCGAGCCTCACGGAAAAGGGCGTGATCGAAATCGCGCCTCTCGCCTACATGCGCGGCCGCACGCTGAGCAATGCGTTTGTCGTTCTCGACGAGGCGCAAAACACGACGCCGGAGCAGATGATGATGTTCCTGACGCGCCTCGGCGAAAACTCGCGCATGATCGTGACCGGCGACGTGACCCAAATCGACCTGCCCCGCGTGAAACAATCCGGTTTGGTGGAAGTGTCGCGCATCCTGGAGGGAATCGAGGGAATCGACTTCCACTATTTCAGCGGCGCCGACGTGGTGCGCCACCCGCTTGTGCAAAAAATAATCGAGGCCTACGACCAATACAAAAACCCGATGGGCGGGCAGCAGTGATTCTTTTGCCCCCCGGATTGCCGGGATGAAAGCCCCGATTGCCAGACGGATGCGTCGCGCCAGGTGATCCCGGGCAAAAAAACAAATCGTGAACATTAAGAATTCGCGCTGTCTCACGTATTTGATCAAATAGGTTTCGCTCCCGCCAATAAAACCCATTCCCCGCCATGCGCCCCTTGCCCGTCATCCTTGCCCTGTCAATCGCAGCCAATGTCGGATTTGCCGTCGTCTGCATCGTCGCGCCGCGCGATTCCGCCCGGCAATCGCGCGCCACGCAAACGAACGCCCAGGCGACAAGCGGCATCCCCAAGTCCGATCCCGCGCGCCTCGCGGAGGCGCTCAAGACAAATGACGCAAAAACGATCTTCGACCAGCTCCGCGCACTCGGGTTCACGGACGCCAACGCGCACGACCTCGCGCGACGGTTCATATGGATGAAGTATTACAACCGCCAGCGCGAGATCCTCGCCGCCAAGCGCAGCGCAACCGGCCCCTACTGGCGCGGCCCCGACCAGGGCACAAGAAATTACACCGCCGAGGAGCGCAAGGAGCTGCGCGAACTCGCCAACCAGGCCAACCGCGAAACAATCGCCATGCTCGGCTCGAACGTGACTGACGAGACCGCCGCGCGCTACGCATTTTTGCCCCAAGAAAAAATTGCCCAGCTAAGGGATCTCCAACGCGATTACAGCGAAATGGTCAGGGAGATCGGCGAGGAAGCCTCGCGTTTCAGACTCCCTTCCGACTCAAGCAACCAGCGGCTCCTCTACGAGGAATTCCAGAACGACCTGAAAAGCATTTTCACGCCCGAAGAACTGGCCGCCTACGAGCAACGCTATTCCGCCGCCGCCATAAACGTGCGCCGCAGTTTCGCCGGCATCGACGCCACCGAGGCGGAATACCTCGCCGTTTACAACGTCATGAAATCCGTGAGCGACCAGTATCCCGTCTCCTCCCCGCGTGATCGTGACGCGATCGCCGCCCGCGCCGAGGCACTCAAGCAGGCCAACGGGGAAATCAAGATGGTGCTCGGCGATGAGCGCTACGCCGATTACATGCGCGCGCAAAACTCCGATTACCGCAGCCTTCAGGCCGCCGCCGACCGCTTTCAAATCCCCGTCGAAACAATCAACAATGTTTACGCCCTGCGCGATGTGGCGTCCAAGGAATACCACAGAATCAACACCGACACCACGCTGTCCGCGGCCGAGAAAAAGCAGGCTCGCATGGATGCCGCCGCGAAAATCCGCGCCCAAGTCTGCGAGCAACTCGGCGAGGAGGTGGGCAACGCCTATCTCGAAAAAAACATGGCCGTGCTTAAGCGCATGTCCACGGGAAGCGCCACGGGAAGAAACTCATCCTCAAGAAGGCGGTAGTTCAACCGCCCGCCGTGCGCGGTTCCCGCAATTCCCCGCCGCGCGCACCAAGCGCATTTCAGGCGCGCACGCCCAGCCGGTCGCCCATCTTTGCGAATGTCTCCACGCACGCCTCGCTTTGCGCGACCAGATCGTCGTCAAACTTGATCCGGCCTTTTTCGAAAAGCGTGATCACGCACGAGCCGCCGAATTTGAACAGCCCCTTTTCCTCGCCCTTCTTCACGGAAAAATCCTCCGGGTAAGTTTGAATAATCGAGCCGACATTCGTCGCGCCCACCTCGATGCTCGCCATCGTGCCAAACGCATCCGTCTCGACCAGCGTGATCATGCGCTTGTTTTGCACGAGGTATTCAATGCGCCGGCGCAGCGCGATCGGATGCACCGAATACAGCGCGCCCTTGATCAGCCGCGCCTTGCCCGCCTTGCCCGCCGCCGCGAAATGAAACCGGTGGTAATCCACGGGGCACAATCGCGAAATCACCATCGCGCCCCCGGCAAATTTCCGCGTCAGCTCGCGCCGCGCCTCCGGCAAATGCCCCTCGCCCAGCAGATCCTCCAGCGCAAACTTGCTGCCCTTCACATAGAACCCGCCGGCCTTGTCCACGTCGGGAAACACCAGGTGCCGCCCGTCCGCCGGAAACACCGCCGTGTCGTCGCCCGGCGCGATCGGCCGCGCCTCGTGTTTCAGCGCGCGCATGAAAAACTCATTGAACGTCCTGAAATCAAAAACCGACCTCGCAAACTCCCCCTGCTGCTCCTCCAGCCCGTAGTCGATCACAAAGGGCAGCACATACCGCGCGCTGCTGCGCCAGTTCATTTTCCAGCCGTAGTGCCACGAAAAAAACTTCCGCTTCACAAACGCCCACAGAAAAAAACGCCCCACGGGATTCTCATACGTGAAGCGCAGCCAGCCCTCCTTGTAGATTTTTTCGGTCTCAAGCTGTTTTGTGTGTCGGTTGTAAAACTGGATCGGTTCGCGTGCCATGAATGCGTCGAACATCCAAAAAACTCAGGCAAAACGGAAGCCTAAGTTTCTTGCGCATTGCGTCACACCCAATGCGAATCATCCTTTCCCCCCCGGGGCTTCATCCTTGCATCCGCCCTCCGCGCGTCGCATGGTTGTCCTCTTTTTCAGCAAAAACAGGCTCATCGATAATGAATCAAAACATCCGAAACATCGCGATCATCGCGCACGTCGACCACGGCAAGACCACGCTCGTTGACAAGCTCCTTCAAGCCGGCGGCACCTTCCGCGCCAACCAACAGGTCGCCGAACGCGCCATGGACTCGATGGATCTCGAACGCGAAAAAGGCATCACCATCAAGGCCAAGAACACCGCCGTCAAATGGCAGGGCAAGACCATCAACATCGTCGACACTCCCGGCCACGCCGATTTCGGCGGAGAAGTCGAGCGCGCCCTGCGCATGGTTGACGGCGTGCTCCTCCTCGTCGACGCCTACGAGGGCACGCAGGCGCAGACGCGCTTCGTCCTGCGCAAGGCCCTCCAGCACGGCCTCAAGGTCGTCATCGTCATCAACAAAATCGACCGCGAAAACGCCGACCCGAAAAAAATCTACGACCAGGTGCTCGAACTCCTCCTCGAGCTCGACGCCAACGAGGAGCAATTCAACGCGCCCGTCGTTTACGGCTCCGCCCGCGACGGCTACATGAAGCGCAAGCTCACCGACGAAAACAAGGACATGCTCCCCCTCTTCGACGTCATCCTCGACCACATCCCGCCCCCCTTCGCGCGCCCCAACCAGCCCTTCCAAATGCTCGTCTCCAACATCGACTGGAGCGACTACGTGGGCCGCATCGCCGTCGGCAAAATCCTCGCCGGCAAAATCGCCGTCGGCGACAACGTCTGGGTCATTTGCAACCAAAGCAAAAAACGCACCCGAGCCAAAATCACCAAGCTCTTCGAATACGCCGGCCTCGGCACCGAGGACGCCACCGCCGCCTCCGCGGGCGACATCGTCGGCCTCTCCGGCTTCGAGGACGTTGACATTGGCGACACGCTCGCCGCGCTCGAGGACGCCCACGCCCTGCCCTTCACCGACATCGACCCGCCCACGCTCGAAATGCAGCTCGCCGTCAACGACGGCCCGCTCGTCGGACGCGACGGCAAACTCGTCACCTCGCGCCAAATCCGCGACCGCCTCTACAAGGAGGCCAAGACCAACATCTCCATCCAAGTCGGCGACGCCGACGCCGCGGGTGTCTTCAACATCAAGGCCCGCGGAGCCATGCAAATCGCCGTGCTCGTCGAGACGATGCGCCGCGAAGGTTACGAGGTTCTCGTCTCCCGCCCCACCGTGATCGAGCGCCATGAAAACGGCCAGCGCCTCGAACCCTACGAAAACGTCTGGATCGAAATTCCCGAGGAATGCGTCGGCGCGATCATGCAAAACCTCGCCAACCGCAAGGGCCAGATCACGAACATGGAAAAGCATCCGCACTATACGCTGATCGAGGCGAACATCACCACGCGCGGACTCATCGGCTTGGAAATCGACCTCGTCAACGCCACCAGCGGACGCGGCGTGATGAGCCACCTTTTCAAGGAATACGGCCCCTGGGCGGGCGAGCTCACCACGCGCCTCACCGGCACGCTCGTCGCCACCGAGGCCGGCACCACGACCGCCTACGCGCTCGACTCGATCCAGGAGCGCGGACGCCTCTTCGTCGGCCCCGGCGAGGAAGTTTACGAAGGCATGATCGTCGGCGAAAACCCGCGCCAGGAGGACATCCCCGTCAACGCGACCAAGGCCAAGCAGCTCACCAATTTCCGCTCCCAAGGCGAAGGCAAGGGCATCCAGCTCACGCCGCCGGTGCGCCTCTCGCTGGAGCGCGCCATCGAATACATCGCGCCCGACGAATTCGTGGAGGTGACGCCGAAAACCCTGCGCATCCGCAAAAAAATCCTCAGCGCCCTCGAACGCCGCAAACAAGAACGCGCCGCCCGCAGCGCAAGCTGAACGCGCGGGGCGCGCCTGGAGCGTCCCTACGATTTAATCGCGCCCGCGTTGCGCCACCGTTTCAGCGCGGCGCCGGTTAATGAGCGCGCGGTGTTTTCCGGTTTTTCGATTTCACTGCGCGCGCCCGCGAAGACGATCTCGCCGCCCGCGGCGCCTCCGCCGGGGCCGAGGTCGATGATCCAGTCGGCGAGATTGATCACGTCGAGATTGTGCTCGATCACGATGATTGTGTTGCCCGCGTCGCGCAGCTTGAAGAGCAGGTCCATCAGGTTTTGGATGTCCGCCCAGTGCAGGCCCGTCGTCGGCTCGTCGAGGATATACAGCGTGTCGCCCTGCTGGCGGCGGCTCAGTTCGAGCGACAATTTTATGCGCTGCGCCTCGCCGCCGGAGAGCGTCGTGGCCGATTGCCCGAGCGCCAGGTAGCCGAGTCCCACGGCGTTGAGCGTCTCCAGCTTGTCCATGATGCGCGGGATGTTTTTGAACAGCGCCATGGCCTCGCGCACCGTCATGTCGAGCACGTCGGCGATTGATTTTCCGTGAAACAAAATCTCCAGCGTCTCGCGATTGAAGCGCCGCCCGCCGCAGCTCGGGCACGGCGCGTAGGCGTCGGCCATGAACTGCATGTCGAGCTTGATCATGCCGTCGCCCTGGCAGCGCTCGCAACGCCCGCCGCGCACGTTGAACGAAAAACGGCTCGCCTTGTAGCCGCGCACCTTGGCGAGCGGCGCCTGCGCAAACAGGTCGCGCAACGAGTCGAGCAGCTTCGTGTAGGTGGCGGGGTTCGAGCGCGGGCTGCGCCCGATCGGCTCCTGGTCAACCTGAACGAGTTTTTCAAACGTATCCAGATTTTCGATACTCTTGTGTTTGCCGGGGAAAATTTTTGTCGCGCCGTTCAGCTTGCGCGCGGCGGCCGCGGCGAGGATGTCGTTCACGAGCGTGCTCTTGCCCGAGCCGGAAACGCCCGTCACGCACGTGAGCAGGCCGGCGGGGAATTTCGCGTCGATGTCGCGCAGGTTGTGCTCGCTCGCGCCGCGCACGGTCAGCCACGTGCCGGGGCCGGACGCGGGCGTTTTTGTCTTTGCGTCCTTCTCGACAAAACGCCTTCGCGACAGATACGCGCCGGTGAGCGACACGCGCTCCGGCAGCGCGACGCACTGCGCCGGCGTTCCCTGAAACAAAATCCGCCCGCCCTCGACGCCCGCCTCGGGGCCGAGCTCGATGATTTCGTCGGCGATGCGCATCGTCTCCTCGTCGTGCTCGACGACGAGCACGGTGTTGCCGCGGTCGCGCAGCTCGCGCAATTGCGAGAGGAGCCGCTCGTTGTCCGCGGGATGCAGGCCGATGCTCGGCTCGTCGAGCACGTAGATGACGCCCATCAGTCCCATGCCGAGTTGCGTGGCGAGCCGCACGCGCTGCGCCTCGCCGCCGGAGAGCGTGTCGTAATCGCGATCGAGCGTCAGGTAGCCGAGTCCGGTGTGCGCGAGAAAATGCAGGCGTTGCTCGATGCCCGTCACGATTTCGCGCAACGCCTCGTTGCCCGCCAGCGCCGCGGAGAGGTCGCGCGCAACGGCGTGCGCGGCGTTGACGTCGAGTGTGAGAAATTCGGGGAAGGTCAGCCAAGGTAGCACAGACATTCCTGTCTGTGCCGTTTGGGATTTGTCCTTCGCATTCTCATCAGAGGGCACAGACAAGAATGTCTGTGCCACCTTGATCCGCACCGCGCTGCTCCTCGCGTTCAGCCGGCCGCCGTGGCAGGCGGGGCACTCGCCGCTCACCATGAATGTCGTCAGGCGCGCGCGGAAGCCGTCGCTGTCGGTGCCGCGCCAGCTTTCGTCCAGGTCGGCGATCACGCCCGGGAAGGGCATGGCGCGCGGCTCGCGCATGCGTTTCAACTTGAACGCAAACAAACGCTCGCCCGCGCCGTTCAGAATCACATCGCGCGTTTTTGCCGGCAGGTCCTTCCAGGGCGTGTCGGCGTCGAACGGCAGTTGCTCGGCGAGTTGTTTCAGCAGCGCGTTGTGCTTGATGATCAGATTTTTTCCGCCAATGCGCCACGGTTTGATCGCGCCGCCGCGCACGGATTTTTCCGGGTCCGGCACGATCAGTTCCGGCACGAAGCGCATCTTGCGCCCAAGTCCGCCGCACTCAGGGCACGCGCCCTCGGTGTGGTTGAATGAAAAATGGCGCGGCGTGAGTTTCTCAAAAACGTCGCCGCAAATTTCGCACGCGAGCGACTGGCTCAGGTTGATTTCGCGCCACGCTCCCGCCGCCGCGTCTGCGGTTTTTTGCGCGAGCACGATGGCGCGGTCGCCGCCCTCGCGAAACGCCAGCTCCAGCGAGTCCGCCAGGCGGCTGCGCTGGTCCTCGTTTGCAACCAGGCGATCCACCACCAAATCGACGGCGATCTCCTTCGCGCCGGTCGGCACGATGCGCGCGTCGTCGAGATTTTTTATTTCGCCGTCGAGCCGCACGCGTTGGAATCCGCGCTGGCGCAGGCGGGGCAATTCCTCGCGCAGCACGCTCGGCTTCGCGCGCATGAGCGGCGCGAGCAGCATGATGCGCTCGCCCGGCGCGAGCGCGAGCACGCGCGCCACGTTGTCGTCGAGCGAGCGCTGCGTGACGCGCCCGCCGTCCTTCGGGCAAATTTGCTCGCCGTGCAACGCCCACAACAGCCGCGCGTAGTCGGCGATCTCCGTGACGGTGGCGATGGTGCTGCGCGGCGAGCCGCCGCCCGTGCGCTGCTCGATGGCGAGCACCGGCGAGAGCCCGTGGATGAAATCGACGTCGGGCCGCTTCAATTGCTCGAGCACCTGGCGCGCCTGCGTCGAGAGCGACTCCATGTATTTGCGGTAGCCCTCGGCGTAGATCGTGTCGAACGCGAGCGACGATTTTCCCGAGCCGCTCACGCCCGTGATCACGACGAGTTTGCCGCGAGGGATGCGCACCTCGATATTCTTGAGGTTGTGCTCGCGGGCGCCTTTTACGTGGATGTGTGTCGCTACGGCTTGCATGAACTGGCCCGCAATCTCGCCGGAAGTCGCCGCAACGTCAAAGTAGAAGAACGCGCAAGCGAACATCCCGGTGCGACCAAAGATGCCGGCGCCGCCACCGGAGCCAACGGGCTCTCGCGATTTGCAAAACACTCTTCAAAATATCAATTCGTTCGCCGCGTAACTCTTTTGATGTTGGAAACACCCCGCGACCTCGCCTAGCTTTTGCGGCCATGAAAATCGTTCAAGTTGCGAGCGAACTCTTTCCATACGTCAAAACGGGCGGCCTCGCCGATGCCGCGGGCTCGCTGTCCGCCACGCTCGCAAAGCACGGCCACCAAGTGTGCGTGTTTCTTCCCGGCTACCGCGCGGTGCTCGATCACCCCGACGCCTCCGGCGCGGAACGGCTCCTGCGCCTCAAAATCGAAATGGGCGACGTTTTCATGAGCGGCGAGGTGCGCGTTTTCTCGCCACGGCCAAATCAAAAAATCTACCTCATTTGCCGCGACGAGCTCTTCGACCGCAAGGGCGTTTACGGCAACGGCGAGCGCGACTACGAGGACAATTACCACCGCTACATTTTTTTCTGCAAGGGCGTCGTCGAAACACTCCGCCAGCTCAACCTCCAAGCCGACATCGTCCACGCGCACGACTGGCAGGCCGCGATGCTCCCGCTCCTCCTCCGCTACACCGAGCGCCGCACCGCCACCGCCCTCGCGCTCAAAACCGTCTTCACCATTCACAACATCGCATTCCAGGGGCTCTACCCGATGCGCTCGTTCTACCGCACAAACCTCCCCGACGAACTCAAGGGCGTGGACGGCCTCGAATACTACGGGCAAATGAATTTTCTCAAGGGCGGCATCCTCTTCGCCGACCAGGTAACCACGGTCAGTCCGCGTTACGCGCAAGAAATCCAAACGCCCGAGTTCGGCTGCGGGCTCGACGGCGTCATCGCCACGCGCGCCGAGGATATTGTCGGCCTCATCAACGGCATCGACACCACCGTCTGGAACCCCGCCACCGACGCGCACATCCCCGCCAGCTACACCGCGTCCGACCTCTCCGGCAAGGCAACCTGCCGCGCCGGGCTCCTGAAAAAAATGCAACTCGATCCCGCGCCCGCCGACGTTCCCGTTTACGGAATGGTCTGCCGCCTGACCGAGCAGAAAGGCGTGCAACTCCTCCTCGCCAACCGCGACTTTTTCCTCAACCACGACTGCCGCCTCGTCATCCTCGGCTCCGGCGACAAGCGCCTTGAGCAAGCCGTGCGCGACCTCGCCGCCGCCGCCCCGCGCAAGATCGGCCTCGCCATGCGCCTCGACGAAAGCATGAGCCACCTCATCGAGGCCGGCTCCGATTTCTTCCTGATGCCCTCGCTCTTCGAACCCTGCGGCCTCAACCAAATGTATTCGCTCGCCTACGGCACGCCGCCGCTCGTCACGCAAGTCGGCGGACTCCACGACACGGTGACGGACGCCGACGCGTCGCCCGACGCGGGCACCGGCATCACCTTCGCGCCCGACGCCGACGCGCTACGCGAAGGCCTGCAACGCTCGCTCAAACTCTTCGCCGACAAACCCCGCTACGCCGCCGTGCAAGCGCGCGGCATGGCGACCGACAACAGTTGGGACAACGCCGCCCGCGCCTACGAACGCCTCTACACGGAATTGTTGTAAGAACGCGCCTTGCGTGCCTTGGTTTCCGTTCGCTTTATGAACACGCACATCAATAATTTTTCGCACACATGGATGCGCGCAAGGCGCGCCCTCGCGGCGCCAACGCCACAAGCATGACCACGCACACACTCACCACCCGCATCGAACGCCCCGCCGAGGAAGTCACCGCATGGCTTGCGCGTCCGGGCGCGGAAACACGCCTCACGCCCCACTGGGCCGTCGCGAACACACCCCTGAAAATTTTTTCAACCGCAATCAAATCGCTCGACACCTCCTCCTGCACCGTAACCGAGGAGCTGCGCCCGCCCGAATCGCTCGAACTCGCCCCCGCCACAATCGAACACTACCTCGCCTGCCGCCATGCCACGCTGCGCAACGACATTGAGCAAACCGCCGCCTACGGAGCCGTCCGCCGGCTGCGCATTGCCGTCGCCGGCGCCTCGGGCGTGATCGGCCGCGCGCTCGCACCTTTTCTCCAGGCACAAAACCACGAGGTCATCCCCCTCGCGCGCGACCCCAAGACGGGCGGATTCAATCCCGACCAACTGGCGCAAGCGCTCACCGGAATCGACGCCGTCATCAACCTCGCCGGCGCGAGCCTCGCCGCCGCAAAATGGGACCAGACGCAACGCGACCTCATCTGGGAAAGCCGCGCCGGCGCGACCCGCGCCCTCGTCGCCGCGCTCGCCACGCTCAAGCAGCGTCCCTTCGCCCTCCTCAACGCCTCCGCCACCGGCTACTACGGTTCACAGGGCGACAAGCTCCTCGACGAAAACGCCCCGCGAGGCGACGGATTTCTCGCGGACGTTTGCCACGGGTGGGAATACGAGGCAAACGCCGCCGCCGAGTTCGGTTTGCGCGTCGCCTGCCTGCGCTTCGGCACAGTGCTCACGCCCGATGGCGACGCATTTGCAACCCGGCTCCCCTACTTCGAAAAAAAGCTCGGCGCCATGCTCGGCCACGGACGCCAGTGGATCAGCTGGATCAGCATCGACGACGCCATCGCCGCCATCTACCATTCCATCCTTACGCACGCCTGCGCCGGCCCCGTCAACATCACCGCGCCCAACCCCGTGCCCAACGCCGAATTGGTTGACACGCTTGCCGCCGCGCTCGGCAAAAAACGCCGCTCGCGCACACCCCGCTGGCTGCTGCGACTGCGCTACGGAATCGATTTCGCCAACGAAACCATGCTCGCCAGCACCCGCGCCATCCCCGCCAAGCTGCGCGACAGCGGTTATAATTTCCGCCATCCCGACCTCGAAACGGCGTTGGAGCAGTTGTTGTAACGGCTCCCCCTGCGCGGGGAAATCCCAACCGACAAAATTCCAAACCCCAAAACAATCCTTCGCGAAACGATTGTCTTCCTTTGGAATTTCGGGATTTGGAATTTAGCCGCCCTTCCCCGCATTTTCCTCTTCGACAACCACACACCAACCCCTTTTCCTGCCCTCACAAACAATGAGCAACTTCTACATCACCACCGCCATCGACTACGTGAACGGCTCCCCGCACCTCGGCCACGCTTATGAAAAAGTGCTGACCGACGTCATCGCCCGCTTCCGCCGCCAGATGGGCGACAATGTGTTTTTCCTCACCGGCGTCGACGAGCACGGCCAGAAAGTCCAGCAATCCGCCCGCGCCAAGGGCATCGCCCCGCAACAATTCTGCGACGAAGTTTCGCAGGAATTCCGCGACCTCTGCGCCAAGCTCGAAATCTCCAACGACGACTTCATCCGCACCACCGAGCCCCGCCACAAAAAAGTCGTCTGCGAAATCCTCCAAAAACTCTACGACAAGGGCGAAATCTACAAAGCCGAATACAAGGGCTTCTACTCCACGCGCCAGGAGCAATTTCTTCAGGACAAGGACCGCAACCCCGACGGCACCTGGCCGGAAATCTTCGGCGAAGTCACCGAAATCACCGAAAGCAATTACTTCTTCAAACTCCGCCAGTATCAAGACTGGCTCGTCGACCATCTCAAGACGCACGAGGATTTTGTCTTCCCCCGCTACCGCCAGAAACAAGTCATCGAATTCCTCAAGGAACCGCTCAACGACCTTTGCATCTCGCGCCCCAAGGAACGCCTCGAGTGGGGCATCCCCCTGCCCTTCGACGAAAACTTCGTCACCTACGTCTGGTTCGACGCGCTCACCAACTACTACACCGCCGTCACCGAAAAGCCCGGTTTCTGGCCCGCCAACTTCCACGTCATCGGCAAGGACATCCTCGTGCCGCCGCACGCCGTCTACTGGCCCATCATGCTCAAGGCCGCCGGCATCGAGCCCCCGCGCTCGCTCCTCGTGCACGGCTGGTGGTCGATCAACGGCAGCAAAATGTCCAAGAGCACCGGCAACTTCGTCGACCCCGTCGCCTTCGCCGACCAATACGGCGCCGACGCGTTGCGCTACTTCGTGATCCGCGAAATGAGCGTCGGCCAGGACAGCGACTTTTCGCAAACGCAATTCCTCGCCCGCTACAACGCCGACCTCGCCAACAACCTCGGCAACCTCGTCAACCGCACGCTCAACATGACCAACCGCTTCGCCGGCGGCGTCATCCCCGAGGCCGACGCGGGCGCGAGCGGCGAACTCGAAACCGAGCTGAAAACCCTCTGGGAAAAAACGCGCGACGAAGTCATCACACTCAACGAAGGCTTCCAGTTCCACATCGCGCTCGAGCGCACCTTCTCCTTCGTCACCGCGACCAACGCCTACATTGAAAAACGCGCCCCGTGGAAACTCGGCAAATCGGCCGAGCCCGCCGACCAGGCCGCGTTAAAAACCTCGCTCGCCACAATGGCCGAGTCCCTGCGCCTCGCCAACGCGCTCCTCTACGCGGTGATCCCCGGCGCCACGGCGAAAATCCGCGATGTGATCGGCGCCAAAACCGAGCCCAACTGGCGCGACGAACTCGTCTGGGGCGCCCGACTGACCGGCAACAAAGTCGCCGAGTCGGCGATCCTGTTCCCGAGGCCGCAAACAAAAACCTCGTAAGACGGAGTGCCGATTCGCGTCGGCGGTTCGTTTCCAAGCGCGGCGATGAATCGCCGCCAAGCCCTCGCATTTGCACATCCCGACATGTTCGCCGGCGCGCACACGCACCGTGCAACGCGGCCCCGTCGGAAATTTTTTGCATCCCCGCAACTTCTTGTAACCATTCCGTTCTAACACGCGTCAACTGCCGCCCGCCGATTATTTTCCGCTCGCTCTTATCCGTTCCGCGTCCCGGAATCCGCGTTCCGCTTCAGCCTTCAGCTCTTCAGTCCTTCAGCCTTTTTCTTCCACCATGCCCATCGTCAAACCCACATGCCTGCGCGACCTGAAATTTCGCGTGAACATCGTGGATGTGGTGGGTCGCGTGGCGACGCTCAAGCGCGCTGGTTCGCGTTTCAAGGGGCTGTGTCCTTTCCACAACGAAAAAACGCCCTCATTCACCGTCGATCCCGACAAGGGTTTCTACAAGTGCTTCGGCTGCGACAAGGCTGGCGACATCATCCAATTCGTGCGCGAGACCGAGGGGCTCGATTTCACCGAGGCCATTGAGACGCTCGGCCGCCGCTACAACGTCGCCATCGAATACGAGGAAGGCTCCGGCCCCACGCGCGAGGAGCGCTCGCTGCGCCAGGAACTCTTCGCCATCCACGAAATCGCCGCCGACCATTTCCACCAGGTTTTCAAAATCGCCGACACGAAAAACACCACCGGCGAGTGGATGCGCGAGTATTGGAAAAACAAACGCCGCTTCACGCCCGATCTTGCCGAGGAGTTCAAGATCGGCGCCGTCGCGCCCGACGGCAGCGCGCTTTTCTCGCGCCTGCACAAGGAGCGTTTCTCCGAGGAGGCGTTTCGCCGCTGCGGACTTTTTTTTATCAACGAAAACGCCCCGGTCAACCTCCACTCGGTCAAGTCCCGCTTCCGCGGCCGCCTCATGATTCCCATTCGCGACCATCAGGGTCGCGTGGTCGCGTTCACCGCGCGCCAGACCGATCTCACTCCGCAGGACGATCCCGCGCGCGAGGCCAAATACGTCAACTCGCCCGAGACCCCCATCTTCACCAAAGGCCACCTCCTCTTCAATCTCGACCGCGCCCGCACCGCCGTCGGGCCCGACGCGCCCTTCGTCCTCGTCGAGGGCCAGCTCGACGCGCTCCGCTGCTGGTCCGTCGGCCTCAAAACCGCCATCGCCCCGCAGGGCACCGCGATCACCGAAAGCCAGCTCACGCTCCTCCGCCGTTATCACCCGCAAGTCGAATGTCTCTTCGACGGTGATTCCGCGGGCCAAAACGCCGCGCTCCGCTATCTGCCCCTCGCGCTCAAAGCCGGCCTCGAGACGCGCTTCCTCGCCCTTGCGGGCGACGAAAAAATCGACCCCGACGACCTTTTTCGCGAACGCGGCATCGCCGCCTACGCCGAGCTCAAGCGACACGCCCAGAGCGCGATGACCTTCGCCTGTCGCAGTCACCTCCCCGACCCCGCCGCGGCCTCCGCCGAGCAAAAACACGCCACCGCCCGAGCCCTTTTTGATATCATCCTCGCAACCGATTCCGAGATCACGCGCGCCGAGTATCTCAACGAAATCGCCTCCCGCCTTCGCATCCCCATCAACGCCCTATCCCGCGATTTCGAGGCCTATCGCGCCCAGGCCCAAACCCGAGCCTCTTACACGACGCAGCCCGAAACGCCCGCCGTCGCGCAAACCCTTCCCGCCCAAAACACAACGCCCGAGTATCACCTCCTCCTCCTCTGCCTTAACCACGAATCCCTCGGTGTGCCCATCGCGCACCTGCTCACCGACGAGCGCATCGGCTGGATCGACCAAACCCACCCCGTCGGCCAGCTCCTCAACACCGCCCTCAGCCACTTCGAGCAAAACGACTGGCCCGGGCGCGACCACCTCGACGAAATCGCCGAAAACGACGAACAACGCGCCCTTGCCGCCGCCATCCTCGCCGAAACCTGCGAACACGACGACCCGCGCCGCATTGCCAACCAAGCCCTCACCGCCATCCGTAACCGCGCGCTGGAGCCGCAACTTCGTCAAATAGAACTTGCGCTCTCAACCCTTCAGGCGAACAGTGAAGTTGACGCAATTTCTCTGATCAAACAACGCACCGACATCCAACGTCAACTGCGCCAGCCATTCGGGCTGCCTGCCGTTGACTAGTTTATTTTACTCGCATCACACACCATGCCGCGCAAAGCCAAGAAAAAAACCGCCACCTCATCCGTCCACTCCGACGCAGTCGAATCCGCCATTGAGCGCGCCGAGGCCGCCGCCGCCGAGCATTCCTCAAACCCCGGCGCCAATGAGAAAATTCGCGCGCTCATCCGCCAGGCCAAGGAACAGGGCTATCTCACCACGGAGGACATCGGCGAAGCGCTTCCCGACACCCACGAGGGCCAGGAGGAATATGAAAACGTCCTCAACATCCTCGGCAACCTTGAGATCGAGGTCATCGACCCCGACCAGGTCGAGGAATACAAACAGCAAAAGGAAGACGCCGAGGAGGAGGAATCGCGCACCTCGAACAACGACATCCTCGACGATCCCGTCCGCATGTATCTAAAGCAGATGGGCCAGGTTCCCCTGCTCACCCGCGAGCAGGAGGTCGAAATTTCCAAGCGCATCGAAACCGCCGAGCTCAAGGCGCAAAACGTCCTCTTCGAGGTCGCCATCATCGGCCGCCACATCGCCGAACTCGGCGCCAAGCTCATCACACGCGAGGAGCGCTTCGACCGCATCGTCATCGATAAAAAAATCGAGAGCCGCGAATCCTACTTCAAGCACCTCCCCAAGCTCGTCGAGACCACGCAGAAAAACGAGGAGTCCGTCGCCCAAGGCTGGGAGGAGCTCAGGAAGGCCAAAACCGAGGCCGACAAAAAACGCGTCGGCACCAAATACAAAAAACGCGAAAACACCCTCCGCGCCAATTTCAGCAAATACTTCTTCAAACTCAAAGTTTACGAGGAATACCTTGAGAGCAGGAAGGCCGTCTTCGCCGAAATCGAGGAGCTCTACGCCAAACTCGACCGCGCCAAAAAACCCAAGACCAAAAAAGACGCCGGCATCGACACCAAGCCCATCAACGCCCGCCTGAAACAAATCGAGCAGGAATGGCGCATCAACCCCGCGCGCTTCCTCGAGGTCATCAAGCAAACCAACGTCCACGTTCGCGAGGCCCACAAGGCAAAAACCGAAATGGTCGAGGCCAACTTGCGCCTCGTCATCTCCATCGCGAAAAAATACACCAACCGCGGCCTCTCCTTCCTCGACCTCATCCAGGAGGGCAACATGGGGCTCATGAAGGCCGTCGAGAAATTCGAATACCGCCGCGGCTACAAGTTCTCAACCTACGCCACCTGGTGGATCCGCCAGGCCATCACCCGCTCCATCGCCGACCAGGCCCGCACCATCCGCATCCCGGTCCACATGATCGAGACGCTCAACAAGGTCATGCAGGTCCAGAAACAACTCCTTCAGGAGTTCGGACACGAACCGACCCCGGATGAAGTTGCCGACGAAATGAACCTCCCCGTCGAGCGCGTGCAGCAAATCATGAAGATGGCCCAGCAACCCATCTCGCTCCAGTCGCCCGTCGGCGACGGCGACGACACCAGCTTCGGTGATTTCATCGAGGACAAGTCCGCCGAAAATCCCTACGACATGACGGCCTTCTCGCTCCTCCGCGAAAAAATCATCGACGTTCTGGATTCGCTCACCGAGCGCGAACGCCGCGTGCTTTCGCTGCGCTTCGGCCTCATCGACGGCTACAGCCGCACACTTGAGGAAGTCGGCAAGCAATTCCGCGTCACCCGCGAGCGCATCCGCCAGATCGAGGCCAAGGCACTGCGCAAAATGCGCCATCCCACGCGCATCCGCCAGCTCCACGGCTTCTTCGACGCCGAGCAAATCGACAACGCGCAAAACCTTCTCCAGCAAGTTGCCCGCGAGAAAAAAGCCGGCGAGTCGATCATCCCGCCCTCCGGAATCCAAAGCGCCTTCAACCCCTTTGGAAAAAGGTAAGCCCTTCCTGACAAACACAAAAACAAAGGGCGAAACCCTTTTTCGCCCTTTACTCATCATCCAATAAACAACACCTTCCCCGAAAACCACCATGAATAGCGACCCAAGTTTGATCCTCGCCGTCTTCGGCCTCGGCGCCACCGAGCTGGTAATTATCTTCGCCGTATTACTCCTCCTCTTCGGCGGCGCGAAGCTCCCCTCCCTCGCCAAGGGTCTTGGCCAGTCCATCCGCGAGTTCAAAAAGGCCTCCGCTGAAAACGATAAGGACGAGGATGAGGACGACGAACCCGAGGCCAAGAAAACGGTAAAGAAAAAAGCCGACGACAGCGTCAAAACCAACGGTTCGAACTGACCCTATTATTTTCACATTCCCTTTCCCGCGAAAGACGACCCGCCCGGTCGTCTTTTTTGTTTCAAACAAACCTCCGCGTTCCCCCTGTCCAAATCCGGCATGACCGGAGTTCCCGCGTCGCCCTGGCCCAACGACAGGACGGTGATCATCAGGTCACCGGTCGCGTCAAAGTCGCGCCCTGTCTCACTAAATGCGTTAGCGCGTCTTGGTTTGCGCGGTCAGGTAAATGCCGATGTTGGAGCCGACGGAGCGTTCGTGGGATTTGGCGGTGGGGCGGTTGGCGAGGAGGGCTTTTTGCTGATTTGCGTCCCAGTAGCAGAGGGTGGTTGAGCCGCCGCCGTCCATGTTGATCGCGTCGGAGCTGCCGGCGGCCTTGAGGAAGCGGGCGGTTTCGTGTGTGTTCGCACCGAGGCTCCAGCCTTTCTGGCGTCCGTCGATGGTTATAATGTAGAAATAATTGCGATCCTGCGAAAGGCCGTAGGCGATGCGCGGGTGCAGCGAGGTTCCGACGGGGCCTTCCTGCCCTTGGAGTTCTCCTTTGCGGAGGATGATGGCGAAACCGGCCACGGTCATGCCGATCTTTTTGTAGTCCGCCTCGGAAACGGATGTGACAATGTCCGCGCGGCCGTCCGCATAGACGACGAATTGCGCGCGGTGGGGCTTGGTGTCGCAAATGATCTCGCCGTCGGTGATGCAGAGCCCGTGGGGATGCCCGTATTTGTGGGTGTATGGCTTGACCCAGGGTTTCCACGGGGCGGCGTTGGCGGCGGCGACCATGTCGAGCCCGAGTCCGCCCTCGCTTTTTGGCGTGCGGGCGTTGAGGAGGAAATCGCGGGTGCGAACGCGCTTGGTGCGAATCACCATTTTTTCGTAGTCGGGCATGGGCTTTCCCCAGTCGGCGTCGCGGGGCGTGCCGGTGAACTTGAGCCCCGGCGTCCGCAGGTCGATGCGCATCAGGTTGATTTTCAAAAGCCGGGGCTGGTCGGTATCCAGCTTGAGCAATTTGATTCCGGGTCGGATGTCCTCCGCCTTGGTCCAGTCGATTGCCGGCGCGCCGGACAAGGCTCGGCAAAGGAGAAGGGAAAGGCAGAACAGGGCGGCGGTCGCAACGTGTCGGGTTTTCATCGGGAAAGTTTCTGAATGCAAACAAGTGCGCGAAAAATTTCCAAATCCCAAAATTTCAAAAAACGCGATTGCGTCCCGGGAGCGCGGGCATCCTGCCCGCAGTCCCTAGAGGGAAAGAGGACGGTTTGCGGTCAGGTTGCCAGTTGATGCGGCAACCATAATGATGAAAACTCATACCGCATCAAACTTCACGGTCAAACCGTTCAAAAATCGCAATGGGGTCACTTCGTGGCGCGTTAGCGGCTGGCTCCACGGCCTGCGCGTCCGCAAAAACTTCAAGAACAAGCAGGCCGCCTTCGTCGAACGCGGCACGCTCGACTTGAAACTCATGCAGACCCAATCAAGCTTGCGCCCCGTCACCACGAGCCTTTCCGAGGAACAGGTGCGCGAGGCCGAAATCCTCTTCCAAAAATTCGCCGGCAAGCCGCGCACGCTGGCCTTTTACGCGGACCACGGCCTGACGCACTACAAGGAGCCTGCCTCGCAAATCAGCCTCGCCGACGCAGTAAAAGCCTATCTCGAAATCCGCCGCGACGACGAGAGGCGCAACGTCATCGGCAAACGCCAGCTCAAAACAATCGAAAGCGAGTTCAACGAGCTTCAGCGTCATTTTCCAACGCAAAACCTGTCAGACCTCACCACCGATTTGCTCAAGCCTTACCTCAATCGTGGCAATCTCGCGCGCCCACAAATCCATCCCGCGCGCAAGACGGTCAATCTGCGCTACGGCCACCTGTTCACCTTTTTCCGGTTCGCCGTCGTCACCAAGGAATGGCTGGTCAAAAATCCGCTCGCGAAAATCAGCCGCCACAAGCTCGAACACAGTCGCGGTTCGGCGCCGACGCTCAGCGCACAGGAGGCCGCCAAGCTGATGGCCCACGTCGAAACCCTCCACGACGGCGCGTTCGTGCCCTATTACGCACTGTGCCTGTTCGCCGGCATACGCCCGAGCGTGCAGGACGGCGAAATTTCCCGCCTGCCCGCGAAGGACGTGCGCCTCGACACGTGCACCATCCACATCGAGCCGGACGTTTCCAAGGTGGACATGAAGCGAAACATCGACATTCAGCCCAATCTTGCCTCGTGGCTCGAAGCCTACCCGCTCGACAAGTTCCCCGTCATCCACAAATCGCTTCCGAAGTCTCGCATCGCCATCGCAAAACAGTTCGGGCTCTCGCACGACGTGATGCGGCACACGTTCATTTCAATGCACGTTGCGAAGTTCCGCTCGATGGGCGACACGGCGTTGCAGGCTGGCAACTCCGAGCGCATCATCCGGCGTCATTATTTGAACGTGACCACGCCGCAGGAGGCCGAAGCCTTCTTCAATATCATGCCAGCACTGCGCGGCAAACCGCAGGCGGAAACCAGCACCGCCGCGCTGTCCGTGGCAGCCTGAGCACGGCACATCGATCGCGCGGGTTTATGGGAATGCAAGGGCATGGAAGCACACACCAACACACCAATGCAAACGACCACACCACACACCACGCCCCGCACGATCACCAGCCCGATGACCGACATTACCGGCCTGCGCCTGAGCGGGATTTTTCCCGCCGGGCGCGAGCCGTCCATCCGCACCTTGCGCGAATGGACGAAACTGCGCCGCATCCCGTATCACAAGGTCGGCCACTTTGTTTACTATGACCTCAACGAAGTCATCATGCACATTCGCGCCAGGCTAAAAGTTCCCGCGCGTGCCTGAACCGACGAATGATATTCGTCACACCGTGGCGATTTTCACGAGGCCGCATTCGCGGCCTTTTTTGTTGCTACAAAACACGACTGAAAATGCGGACAAATCACACCGACCGCCGTCCGCTATTTTGATGCGGAAAGCGGGCGCATGATGCGCGGCGAACCAAACCGCACATCATGAAAACAAACACAAAACACAACAAATCCGCCGCCAATAAAACCGCATCCGCCATGCTCGAAGCCGACGCCTTCTTCGCCGATCCCGTTGACCCGCTTGCCGAGGGCCGTGCGCTTGGGTTGGAAGTCATAACGCATCTGCTTCTCTGGATGTCCGACGCGCCGACACTGGAAAGTCGCGGACTGCGCGCCACCGTGGCGCTCTATTGCATACGTCCCGACCTGATCGACGGCCTTACGTTCGAGCAAATCGGCGAACTCGCCGGATGCACGCCGCAAGCCGTCCATAAACTTGCGAACGACTTTCGCGAAAACACGGGGTTGCAGCCATGAGAACGCAGCCGTTGCATTCCACCGCCATCGCTGGCGCGACATCCGCAGCGAAGGAAATCAACCGCCTGCACGCCGAGGCGCAACGCCTCGCGGCGGAGTCCCGTCATTCGCTTGACGGGGCTCTTGCCTCCGCATGGCACGCGGGCTGTTTGCTCAACGAGGAAAAAAAGCGCGTGCGCCGCTCGGCGGGGCACGGCGCATGGATTCCCTGGCTGAAACATTTCTTCTTGGGATCGATGAGCACGGCGCATCGTTACATGCGCCTGGCTCGCGGCACCGGCGACATCGCGCTCTTGCGGGGGATCAGTTTGCGGCAAGCCTACGCGCGACTCGGCATCGCCACCGAGCCGAAACACCACGCGCTTGACGAGAAGCATCCCCTGCCGAAGCCACCGGCGCACGTCTTGCTTGCGAGTAAATTGATCCGGTTCTTGCGACATCAAAACAACCAACATGCAGCGCGCGGCGCAACGGATTGCATTCGCGACCTCGCGCCACTCTACGCGCAACTCCGGCCTTTGTTTGAAAACACTGTTAGCAACGGGAATTGTTCAATTCGTTCTGCGAAATAGCGCATGCGTTCAAGTTTGTTCAACGGGAATTCTATAAAGACACGGGCGGAATATCCGGCATCCCTTGCCGGCATTCCGGCCACCCCGTGCCAACCCCGGCTCCATCACACGAGAAGACACCCCGCGCCGCCCGCAATGGCGGAGGCAACGGCATTTTGCAGAGGATGGCGCCCGCGCAACGTCTAATCGAAAGCGCCGGAAAGTGGCACCGGATTATCGTGATGCCGGAAAAACACACCGATGCGCAAATCGACTGGATGGACAAAAATGACGATGTGCTCGGCAGCGTCACTGTTCGCGGACAGTGCGCGGTGTTTATAGCTAGGCATACGAGTCACGTCCTTGTTTTGAAACAAGAGACGACTTTGCTCCGTTTCCGCGTGGAGGACGACGCGGCACTATGGCGGCAGTCCGTTTGCCCGCAACCACTGGAAGGAATAGAATGTCGTCCGCTGTGGAAACTGGCACGGCGAGACAAGGGCATCATGGATTTAATCAACCTTCTTATTGGATCCAACGCCACGTTTCCCGAGAGCTATTTTCATCACCTCGGCGCGGTGCTTTCGTATCATTTGATTGATGCGCTTCACCATGAAAACGAAACCGCGCCCGCGACGATGGACGCGGAGCGTTTGAATCGCGTGCTCGATTACATTGAGCAAAATCTTCACGGGAGGATTTCAATCGAAACGCTGGCGGACGTTGCGTGCATGAGCCTGTCGCATTTCAAGCGATTGTTCAAAGCCGGCACAGGCATGACCGGGCGTGACTATGTATTCAGGGAACGGATACGCCGTGCGCAGACGCTGCTTCGGCAGGGGCGATTGCGCATCTCGGAGGTGGCCGCGCACTGCGGGTTCAGCGACCAGAGCCATCTCGACCGGTGCTTTCGCCGGCATTGCCAATGCACGCCGGGGGAATTTTTGAAAATGAGCCGTTCGTCCCCAAAAATGAGCCAACCATCCAATTCAAGCGGAAAAAAATAGGGCAACATGGCGGCACACTTTGACCGGATTTCGCACAACGCGAACCGGGTAAAAAAACAACCCTCCCGTCACTGCCGCCATGAAAAAACTTCCCACGTTTATTGCTATAGTAACCGCCGCGCTTACTTCGACAGTGTCAGCACACGCGGCGCAAATCGCCTCTCCGCTCATTCTCGCGCAAATACCCACCCAGGTGAAAACCGGCTTCCAATACGGTCTCGGTATTTTGTTCATGGTCGGGTTCATCTGGGGTGTCATTAATATTTGGGGCGGCGCGGATCGCCTCAAGAAGGGCGACGCGGATGGCAAGATGGGCATCGTTTCAGGCATCATCATCGCCGGGGCCGCTGCGATCATGGCCGCGCTCTTCTATATTTTTGGAATGAGCGACGGCTCGCTCACGCCGCAGTTCTAACGAGAGCCAATCGCTACCACTTCGCCGTCATGAGCGCCGCATTGCGCATCACCGACACCAACAGTGCGAACGACAGCAAAGGTCGCGCGCTGGGCTTCGAGGGAAACGATTTTCTCTATGTCGTGATCGGCATCGTCGCGGCCATCGGACTGTTTCTCGTTCTCTACGCGATGCTGGGTGTAGGGCCGTTCACCGCGCTCGTTTTCACCGTGCCAGTCTGCATCGGCCCGTTTCTTTGGGTGATCTTTTTCCGTCGCAACAAACCCGAGGGTTACGCCGGCGACTTCTTCGACGAACTTCTCAATCGCGAGGGCTGGAGCTATGCGCCGCACAGCCAGCCTCCGCCCATGACCCGCCATGAAAACCGCCGCGCCTAACGGTCATTTCATAGAGGGAATGATCCTCTACGGCTCGCTCGAAAAGGGCGGCGTCGCCAGCAAGGGGTTTCTTTTGCAGCCGCCCGATTTGCGCGGCGGCACCACCGCGCAGCTCAACGCCTATCAGGACAAAATCCGCAGCCTGCTCGCCGCGCTCAGCGACGGAATGCGCGCGCAACTCCAATGGACGTGCAACTGCGACTACCGCCAGGAACTGACGCGATATCACCGCCAAACCGAGCGCGTCACAAACGCACACATACGCCGCGTGCGCACCGAACGCTTCGAGCGTTACTGGCGGCGGATGCACTCGCGCGATCTGCGGCGCGAACAACTCGTCCTTTTCGTATCGACGCGCATCGACACCACCACGCCGACTACGACCACGCGCGACAATCTCGCCGCCTACTACGCAAAGCTTCTCGCGCAACTGCGCACGCGCTTCGACGAGCTGACCAGTGGCCTCCGCACGCTCTTCGGCAGCGACACGACAGTCACGCCGATGGATGACCTCGCACACTTCACCTATTACTCAAAATTCCTCAATCCCTCGCTTGCCGACGCCTTCGACATCGACTTCGTCGCGCGCTTCAACGCCGCGCAAACCATTCAGGAAAACTGCTGGTGTTCCGATGGCGTGAACATCGAAAAACAACCAGCCGGCTTCTATTTCGACGGCCTGTATCACACCGTGTTTACATTCAAGCGCTGGCCGAGCCGCACGTATCCCGGCATCATTTTGCGGCTCACCGCGCTGCCGTTTCTCGACTACCAAATCACCGTTAATCTCGAACCGCTTCCGACCAAAAACGAAGTCGAAAAAGAGGAGCGATCAATCGAGCGTTTGCGTGGCGAATACAAATCCACCGAGCGCCATTCGCTCCTCGTCGCCATCGGCAAAAAGGAGCGCAAGGTCGAATCGCTCTCAACCGGATTCATCCGCCCGTTTTCGACAACCTACATCATCCGCGTTTGGGATCAAACCGAGCAGGCGCTTTCCGCAAAATGCGCCGCTGTCAAAAACGCGATCAATAATCTCAGCGGCGCGCAGTATTACGAATGCGCCCTGCCATCGACCGCGAAAAAGCTTTTCTTCGCATCATGGCCGGGCTGGACGCATTCGTCCTACCGTCATCGCAACCTCTACGCCGAGGATTCCTACCTCGCCGACCTGCTGCCCTTCTCATCGACCTTCACGGGACATCTCGCCGAGGCCGAGGCGATTTACGACGGCGCGCAGCAAGGCAACCTCGTCGGACTGCGCACGTTCATCGGCAACCCGCCGACGCCGCAGCACGCTGTTTTGCTTGGCGCGACGGGCGCGGGAAAATCTGTCCACATGTGCGACCTGCTCGAACAAACCGCCGCCTACTACGACTACACCGTCATCATCGAGGAGGGTTTATCCTACGGGATGTTTACCGAGGCGATGGGCGCGCGACCGATCATTCTGCACCCGGACGGCGATCTCACGATCAACTATCTCGACACGCGAAAACTTCCGCTCAACCAACTGCAAACCGCCACCGCTGTCGCGCTCGTTTCGCGCATGATCGGCGAAGCCTCTGACGAGGAAACGCAGCAAATCCGCCAGGCGATTCTCGGCCAATACATCAGCCAACTTTATCAGGATTGTTTTGAGGACTGGTCGAAGCGGCATAGCGCGCTGATCCCGCAGATTCAACGCATGGCGTGCGCCGCGCACAAATGGAAGCGCGATAAAATGCCGCACGGCACGACCGATCTCGAATCCTACACCGAACTGCGCGACTTGATCGCACGCGACGACGACGAGGCACATCTATTCATAGCAAGAATCCCGGAGTCGGACATCACCGCGTTCCTGCAAAATCCGCAGACCGAACGCGCCGTCATGGCGATGGCGCACGCGTGGTATGAGCCCGGCGATTATCCGCAGCACGCGAGCCTCGTCGAGTTGATGCAGTTTTCGCGTTTTCCAGAGCACAAAAAAGAAACCATCGACCATATCGCAACACTGCTCGCCGCATGGTGCGCACATGGCCAATACGGTCGCCTCTTCGACGGCCAATCGAATATTTCCCTGACGGGCGAGGTGGCACATTTCGAACTTGGCTACATTCCCGAGCAAGCCATCGAACTTAAAACCGCTGCCGGACTTTTGATAAACGGATTTTCGCGGCAGCATATAATTTCGCTGCCGCGCGCGCAGAGAAAACGCATCCTTTACGAAGAGCTCGCCCGCTTCCTCGACGTGCCGGGCGGCGAAAAAGTCGTCGCCGAATCCTACGCGCAATTAAGAAAATTTTCCTGTTGGACGGCGTCGATTGTGCAGCAATACAGTCGGTTCAAACACACGCGCATTCGCCCCGTCGTCATCGGAAACAGCAAGCAGTTTTTCCTCATGCGGCAATTCGATCGAAGCGACATCGCCGACATCGCGCGGGATATTTCGCTTCCCGAAAACGTCTGCGAGGCGATTCAAAATTACCCGATGCCGGAGCAGCAACCCGAGGGAAAGAAATTCTCGTCGATCTGCTTTTTCACGCCCGTCACCGACCCGCCGCTTTGCGGCACGGTGCGAAACATTCAACCCAAAAAGATTCACCACGGAGGCACGGAGAACACGGAGGAATGTCCGACGGACGCCTCAGTGAAGCCTCTGTGACCTCCGTGTCTCCGTGGTGAAGTTTAAAATTATGAAAACAAACATCTGCATACTCATACCACCGTTTCTACTGATAATAGTGTTTCTTTCCGGCTGCGGCACGCTCGGCGGCTCGGCAACCGACCTTGCGCTCGCCGGCGCGGGCGGGGCCATCGGCTACGAGGTTTCCGATCACAATGTCAGCGGCGCGGCCATCGGCGCCGCAGGCGGCTATGTTATCTCGAAGGTCGCGCAAACCCAGGTGAAGAAAGCCATCACCGACGCAGAGAAACGCGGATACGACCGCGCGATGAACCAAGTCGTGAAGCAGCAATATTGGATCATCCAAAACCTGCAAAAACGCGACGATGACAGCGCTGCCGAATCGCGCCTCGTCGCCGTGCAAATCCCCGAGGCCACCACGCCCGATGGCGTCCTCTTGAAAGCCACCACCGTTTACATCCGCGCACAGCCATGAAAAAACTATTCGCACTTTTTGTTCTCACGGCATCGACGGCATTGAGCGTGCTTGTCTTCGCCGGGATGCCCGTCATCGACGCGGCCAATCTCGCCAACAATCAAATCTCGCATTTCGCCACCATCGCCAAATGGGTCGAAAACATAGCGCAACTCAAGGCGCAGATCACGCAGTTGAAGGAGCAGGTCAGCATCCAGGGCCAGTTGCGAAACTGGACGGGCAATCCCGCCGATGTCGCGAAACTTCTCTCACTCGGCATACTCAGCGAAAACGATTTGTTGCGCGAGTTCGGGCTTTCTCGCAACGACATCACTCGCGCCGTGCAAAGCCTCGACACGCTCACGCGCACGGACGGCAACACCTATCGCTCCGTTTATGTTCCCGATCTGAACGGCGGTGCGGTCTCGCACGATCCGCTCACTTATCGCCGTCACGCGCTGCTCGACGCGCGCACGGACAACACGCGCACCGTCACCGACCAAACCCGCGCGCGCGAACGCGAATTGCAGGAGGAAATTGCTCTCACGCTCTCCGAGCTTCGCGGCGGCTCTACCGACGCGCAGGTGCAAAAACTCACCGCAAAATTGATCGTGCTCAACGGACAGCTCTCGCAAATCGAGACGACGCGCCGCCGTCAGGTTGACGAGGTGATCCTGCAAAAAATCGTGAACGACAACCGCCGCGAAACCGAACAACTCGCCGCCGCCGAGCTCGCCTCGAAGGACGGCTACATCGCCAATCAGCGCGTGAGCGCGTTCATGCGCTCCATCAACCCGCGCAAACACGCCCGCTGATTTTCCGCCATGGAAATGTTCCTGCCAGTTCTGGAAAACAAGATCATCGCGATGGTGACGGCGTTCCGCTTCGTCGTCTTCGCCATTCTTGTTGTCGGACTGGTCGCGCACCTCAGCCGGCATCATTATCACAGCAGCCAGATTGTGCGACCCATTGCGCGCGCCATCACAATCGTCGCGCTCATCGCCTCGATGCACTGGTGGTTTGCGCTCGCGGAAAACACCATGCTCGCGGCGGCGGATTACATTGATCCGCAATACAACGACAACCCCGCGCGCGCCTCCGAACTGCTGCGCGAGGGCACTGCTCAGAACCCGGAGAAAAAGGAATGGTCGTGGCGCAAGCTCAACGAATCGCTCTACAACGCCATCACCGACGCCGTCTCGTGGGTGTTCATACAAATCGGCACGCTCGTCACCGCGCCGATGATAATACTTCAATATATATTGCGCTGGATTTTGTATTTACTGACGCCGTTCGCGCTCGCGTGTTTTATGATTCCGGGCGGATCGCAAATCGGCGTTCGATTCTTTCAGCAAGTGCTCGCCGTGCTCGCGTGGCCCGTTGGCTTCGCCATCACCAATCTCGTTGCCATCGCGATCTGGCAGGACTTTCGCATGATCGTCGGCGCCGAGCCCGCATCCGCCGACATGGCCGCCTTCTCGCCGTTTCTCACCAACGTCGGCGGCATCCTCGCCGCGCTGACATTGCTCATTGGCACGATCAGCACGCCGATCATTTGCCAGAAAATATTCGCACAGGGATACGCCTTCACCGGCGAAACCGCCAACCCCGGCGCGCTTGGCCGCTCGGGAGTAGATATGCTCTATCGCGCAAATATGATCGGAGGCATGTTGAGCGCGCCATCAGCGGTGACGACAACCGCGATGGCGGCAAAGGCAAACGAGGCGCCGCCACCATCACCCGCGCAAACAATTCCCGGACTTTGAAAAATGAACACCGAGACCACGCATCATGAGGCATCCGCGCCGTTGCGCGAGACGCTCGTCGATAACTCCAGGCATCTTCCGCCGGCAAAAACGAAACGTGGCTTTTCGCCCGCGCGGCTTTTCGCAGACCACGCCTTTGCCGCGCGCATGTGGATGTTTGTCTCCTGCGGCGCGCTCGTCCTCGTTGTCGCTCAGCCGTTTCTTATTATTGAAGCGTATCGCACTCGCGAGCGCGTCGTCGTTCTCGACGGAGGCGGCAGTTTTTCGATTTCGCCGCTGCTCGGTTTCGAGGAGGCGAAGACACTGCACGAAACACTTTCCATTTGGTCTGCGCTCGCATTGCTTCAACGCAATCCGAGGAACTTCGATTTTCCTGATCTATTGCAGCGTCTCTATCTCACCGATGCGGCTACGAAAGCGCAGAACGAATTGCTCGCCTCGCGCGAGGAGTTCGAGGTGAAGCAGATTCATCAAAAACCGGAAGTCTTCAAAATCGACATCCTGCGCACACGCGAGGATCAGGTGCTCGTGCGCATTGAGGGCCAGCTTGTGCGCACGGGCGTTTTCGAACGGCAGGCATTCGCCGAGTCCCCGCGCTTTTCACTCACTCTCACCCTTGTCCGCAACCCGGACATGGTCGCCAACAAACGCTACCCGCTCGCCGTATGGAACTACGAATTCTCACAATATTAAGACAGGAACCGCAGATGAACGCAGATGGACACAGATTCAATCCACTGTGGCCTCAGTTTATCTGCGTCAATCTGCGTTCATCTGTGGTTAAAATTCTTCTGATTTTAATTTCGATAGCATCCGTGGTTCACGCCCGCGACATCGCTCCCGTCGTGAAACAATTTCCGCTCGATGAGCGCGTCGTTTATGGAATCCCCATCGGCACCAACGTGCCGACAACACTCATGTTTCCCTCCGCGCCGTCCGCATTGGAAAGCGCAGGCATCACCGCAAAACCGGAAACACCCGCGCCCGTGCTTCTCTCGCACGTTCCCGGACGGCATTATTTGAGTGTGCGCGCACTAAAACCGGATGCGCAAGCAACCCTCAATGTTATCTGGAAAAACCACACTTATATTATTTGTTTCACCGCGTCCGAAAAGCCCTACGGCTCGGTCACGTTTTATGAGGATCGTCTTGCCGGTCGCAGCTCCGCGCTCGCGAAACGTGTCACGCCCGACGCTCTTCTCGGTTTGCTCGACCGTGCGAAAACGTTTCGCCTCGTTCACGAGCAATATCCCGAGGCCGTGCAGCAAATCGAGCACCGCGCGCCGCCCGTTGCCGAGGCCGTCACGCGCTACAAGGATTTTTCCGCGACAGTTGAGGAGGTGTTCCGTTTCGATCCCGAGGACACGTTGGTTTTCAAGCTCAAACTCGAAAACGCCGGCGACACCGAGGTTGCCTACCAGCCTCAAAGTCTCGCCGCGCGCATCGGCTCGCGTGTTTACACCGCGTCCATTTCCGACGCCTCGGGGTTGATTCCGCCGCACGCGGTGACGACGGTGTATTTCGCAATCACCGGCACCCCGGACGGCGGACGCGCCAACCTTAGCGTGAAGAATATTTTTAATATCATCGTGCCGCGCGTCACCCGCGACGTGCAGCTCGTCATTCCCCAATGAAGCGTTTGTTGAAATTCATCAAAACGCCGGTTGGCAGCCTCACCATGCTCGCCGCGTTCATCGGCATCGGCGCGCTGCTCATTCACGGCAGCAACAAGCGCGAGCCGCGTCCGGAGATTTCCGCGAGCGCGCACGCGGCCACCGCCCCCGTCGAACGTCACACGATCACGCGCGGCGGACAGGAATTGAAAATCCCTCAATCGCATACTCCGCCTCCACAACAAACACGAACGCCGCCTGCCAGTGACGAGGAAGGAATTTCACGCCCTCGCGCAGCGCGCGTCGAAAAATCAGTCTCACAAACAAACGCGCCCGCGCCGTTGCCGATCAGTTTGTTATCCGCCGATGGCGCGCGTGTGAATGACATTACGCTTTCGCAAAACTACGCGCCTTATGGCCGGCTTATTTCCTGCGAAACAGTTGTCACGCTTGAGTCCTCGAAAATCGACACGCCAATCATTGGCCTCGTCACCGAGGATGTCTGGCACGACGGACGTCTCATTATTCCCGCCGGCGCGGAAGTCCACGGACGCGCCGCCGCCGACCACGCGCGTGAACGCATCGCGGCATCCGGCCAGTGGATTGTCGTCTGGCGCGATCACACCACCAACAACGGTGTCGAACTTGTCCTCAATGGCATCGCGCTCGATCGCCAGCGTGACGAATCAACGGGCGAGTTTGGTTTGCGCGACGGCAGCGCAGGACTCGTCGGCGAGATTTTGAAAACCGACGACTGGCAGGAGATAAAACTTTTCGCCTCTACCTTCCTCGCGGGCATGGCGGGCGGTTTGCAGGAAATGCGCGACCAGACCAGCGCGTTTGGCGACGTGAGCCAGGTGCCGAAGGCATCCGCAAAAAATGCCGCGCTGCAAGGCACATCCGACGTGCTCAACGCCTACGCCGCGCGCATCCAGCAAATCATCGCCCAGGACGGCTACTACGTCCGCGTGCCCGCGGGGAAGCAATTCTACATCTACGTCACCCAAACCCTCGACAAATCGAAAGCCACTCGCGGCAATCTCCGCGCCGACCTGTGGCAAAAGAAAGAAACGCCATCACAATGAAAACACACTCGCTACTCATCTTCACACTCGCCGCCGTGTGCGCTGCCTCGCTCAGCGGTTGCGCGCTTTTCAAGCGAAAGCAAACACCGCCGCCCGTTCAAACAATCGCCGCCTCACCCGTGAGCGGAACAGAACTCGATCCGGCCAACACGGAAAAATTGCGCCACGGTGAAACCATGCGCGCGTATCCAGTAAGTCGGTATGTCGATCCGCGTGACCCAAACCTCATGCACGAGGCACACATTGTTTATCGAAAGGAAACCCCCGCCGCGTGGAATCTCACACCGCACGCGCCGACTGTCGTGCCGCTGGGTCCCGTGCTGGCGTTGTCCGACCCCGCCGAGAAAACCGAGATCCTGCCCGCCGAGGTTGAGCAGAAGATGGCCGCGCAAAACCGCCTCATGGCCGCGCTCATAGAGCAAAACGAAACACTCACGGCGGAGCTTTCGCGTCTCAAATCCGAGATCACCAAGTTCCGCCAATCACAAACCACCACATCAAAACCGGAAAAACAATGACCACAGAAACACCTCCCGCTCCACCCGAAACGGACAACAAGATCGAAGTCGAACCACTCGCGATTGGCGTGCATCACCGCGTGAGCTTCGAGCAGGCGCACGCGCATCTCCAAAAAACCTACGGTAAGTCGCCGCCGACCGACGATCTCATGCGCCTGTGGCTCGCGTGCGCCACGCCGTGGGACATTACGCACGAGTTTGAGGAATCCGTTTTGAATATCTCCGGTAGCGATCTCGTTCCCGACGACAACGGTCACTACGCCCAATCACTCCTCAACCTCTGATTCGTTTTAACTTTGGGCGGACATGCCCGAACAAGGTCAATCGCCACTGGCGGCCAGCCGCCTTGATCAACCAATGGCTGGAGCAACCCAATACAAATACCATGTCACTAAAACAAGCTATCGCAGAGAAAAAGGCCAGGGAGAGCGCCGAGCAACGCATCAATCCCGAAGTCGATGCCAAGCTCACCAAATACATTTCGGACAATCCGAAATTATATACATACTACAACGAACTATCGAAGGAGCAGCTTATCCGAAAGCTCATGCTCGGAAAAATGCAGCGCAATGATTACACCCAGCAGCGCGATCAGGAGATCGTCAAATGGGTGGAGCAAAATCCCGACATCAAGGCGAAGATCGAGGAACGCATCAAAAATGTTCCCGCCGAAAACCGGCAGCGTGCTTTTGTCCGTGTCGCAAAGGATGAGGCCATGCGCCAAACCATGCGCGGCGGCCAAGGTGTGGGAGTCTGACAAACTGACAAACGCGGCGGCAGCCTGTGGATGAGGCTGCCGCCGCCAATTTTCCACACCAATCAACGATGCCGGAAGCCTCCGACAACTTGAGTGACGAGCTATTCGCGCTCTTGGGCGACACGCACGAAACAGCGGCGGTCACGCTTTTCCTACAACTGCTGCGCGAGTCGCCGATGTTGCGCAACTGGCTCGGCACCGCGTTCCTCGAACCGCACACCCGCTCGCGTCTGGCCGCCTATCTGCGAGGCGAGGAGCACCACGCCAGCCGGGGAAATCATCTGCTCGCATGGCTCGCCCACGCCAGCGATGCGCGCGAATCGTTCACGGCCGCGCTCGCGCGCGATCACAAGTCTGCGTCGGTTTCAACTTACGGCGGTCTCACTCGCGCGCAAGTTGTCCGGCTCATTCGTCGTTATCAATCGGGCGGCGCAAACGGCATCAATCTGCTCCCGTTCCTGCTCATCCACGCATGGCGACAGGTTCCTAACAACGCGCGCCCAAACGCCGCGCTCCTGCTTATGGGTGGCATGGTGTTGCGAGAACTATTTGCCGACAAGCCTTCATCGCTGCAACTCATACGGCACCTCGAAAAAGCGATTGAGTTTTTCCACGGACAACCGCGCGGCGCAATTACGCGGATGCACTTTGGCTACGTCAACTGGTGGAAGTTGTCGGTGCTTCACTACATGCTCAATAATCCCAAACCGCGTTACTGCACGAGGGATTTTGCAAAACACCTCTTAGCACAGAAAATCAGCGTCGATCCGAAAGATCTACGCCGCTTTTGCCAGAAGCATGGCATTGTTCGAGACACGCGTCCAGGGCGGCCGAGAGTCACGAAGTAGATTGCCCGCCTTTGCTCGAAAGCAGGTGCCCGTAGAATTTGCGCAGACTGCGCGACATGTGACTCTGATCGGAAAAACCGGCGGCGGCGGCGATTTCAGACATGCGCATGTCGCCACGTTTCAGTAATTCCAGCGCGAGATTAATACGTTGGATTAGGATGTATCGGCGCGGCTGGTAGCCGGTCGTTGCCAGAAATTTTCGTCCAAAATAACTCCGGCTGACTCCCGCAACACGGGCCATTTCCCGCACCTCCATGCGCACCGAAATATGATTATCGATCCAGCGCTGCACGCGTTCCATCTGCTTGCCATTCAGCCCTTTTGATAGTTGCGTATGCGTCTTCTTGCGTGATTGCAATCGTATAAGTTGCACCCCGAGAAGGACCGATATTGCCTGCAAGTGTAACGGATGCACGCGGTTCTGCTGGCGGCAAAGCTCAGCCATGAACATAACGAGTCCAAGCACCAGCAAATCACAGCGAAGAAGTTCACTCCAATGATGAATGAGCACATCGCGGCAGTTTCGTTCTGGAGAGATTTGCGCCATGAATGCCTCGCTTATATACAATGATACAAGTGCTGCAGGCACATTCCACCGGAAAGAATGAGATAGGTCTTTTTCTATAAAGCATAGATGCTGGCCGGCAAGGCTCCTTTTATCATGTGAACCGTTGGACAAATGCCATGCAAGCTCAGCACGAGAACAATCATCCATCATTAGGATGAATTGATGACGGCCATGTGTATGGGGTTCCCAGTAATGAGGAGGATGAAAGGCGTATCCTATATCGATATGTTTGTTATGGATACGGATAAAATGATCTCTATAAAAATTAGGCTTATTGCGGCAAACAGAAGCGTTGGGAGTGTTGGGCATGCAAGGTGATTGATCGTAATATATCCTATATTTATCTTAATTTGCGACGCATGTTCTGTAAGAAGATGTAGTTCGATTTAGGGCAAATTACTTTGAAGTGCGTAAGAGGCTTCATTTTAGAGTTCATCTCCGACCAACGAGAGACACTGGATTGCCGAGAGTCCCCATTGGGCGCTAAAATTGGTTGATATCCATTGGGCCTCATCAATGGGATTCAATACATCAGGTCCCTCGAAGCGCTTGGTTGCGAGGATAACTTTAGCCCAATCGGCAAAGTAACCAGGGTAATCAGGGCGCGCAAATACCTTCCATGCTCGTCCAGCGAGCTTGGAATCGCCGGTCATTTTCGCGGCGTAAGCGGCCAGACGTGAATTGGCCTGTTGGAGCACGCTGCCTCGGATGTTGGCGCCAAGTTCCGCGATGCGTTCCTCCTTCGGTGCGGAGTAAAGCGTGCAATATTGTAACCACGCTTTTTTGAATCCGGCATATTCGGACTGGTTTTCGGTAAGTTGTATCAATTCCGCAAAAATTTCCATTGCGCCAAAAACAGAATCAAGCGAGGAAACCTGTATATTATCGGCATTATCACCCGCACGACCGCGTAAAGTGAGCGGTTCGATGGATCCGTCGGTGACTTTGTAGCCATAAAGATCACTCGTAAAAAAACCGAGAGGCATTTCTCCCCAATCGCGCATTCCGCGCAGGAGTTTGTCGCGATATTTCGCATCCCCTCCGCGCTCCCATTCGGTGAGCCATGCGGCTGCGAGACTGGCCCAATCGATGCCAAAACTTATGCGTGCATCGTGATTCTTGAGTGGCGAGGATTGCCCGAGTTTGCGCGCCGGATCGACTGAGCTGAGTTTTGTATCAACATCCAATAGTTCGCGCATGAGATCGCCCACGCGTTCGTCCGCGGTAAGATAATAATAAATGCGACGATTTGCCGCGGTGCTGATTCGGACTTGTTTCGCCGAACAGCCCCAATGCTGGACGTTGTGTCGTGTGCCCAGACCGGCAAAACGTCCGCAATGATACACATCCACTTCGCCGGTGTGGCGCGTCATGGCCTCAGCCATGCGGAAGGCGTCAGCGCGGGCGCTGCGCAAATAATAATACCAGAGCCACAGATCGGTGGAGAGTTCGGAATTATCCCACGCGAAACCACCGATGTCGTATTTCCACACATGACGCTCGCGATCATAAGTGTGCATCACGTCGCCATAATTCCAAAATCCATACCAATGACGCTGCTCGATTTGGTTTTTATAAAAATCGAAATCCCAATCAAGGCGCTCCTCGATCGCCGCCTTTGCCGGCGTTGAGCGGTCGGGCAGCGAGAGCAGGTTTCCGAAAACTTTTGCGTCCAAAATGCGCTCCGGCGGACAAACCATGCGCGCGGGCTCGCGGACAAGCGCAGCCATGTCAACAATCGCTTCGCGTGAGGGAGTGGCGGCGAGAGCCCAGAGGTAAATCTCGCTTGTGCGGGCGACGCCGTGCGCGTCGCCATAGCCGGGTTCGTAATCCTCATAAGTGATTTCGAGCCCGCCCTTGTATTGTTTCTCGTGAGTGTCCTGCCCTAGTCCGTCGTGATAAAAGCGCATGTCCATCGCGGGTGCTTCGGGTGAATACATCCAGATGGTAACTTCGGCGGCGTCGGTATGCGCGTTGCGAATATCGAGTTGCGCGGGATGACGCTGCCAGAAATCGCGCAGACCAAAAACAACGCCGCCGCCTTTCGCGCCACCTATATAGCCGACACCCGATGCGCGGCGCCCCTGATCCGCGTCGATCCAACCGTGCCCGGCCTTGGTGCGTTTGCGAATCATGAAGCCATTTGCGGAAGTTTGCATGAGCGTGCTGTCGCCCCATGCGGGAATGTATTGGAGGCGTTCGGCAACCTGCGGGTTGAATGTCGCCACATCGGGGCAGGCGAGTCCGTTCAGTTGCGCATTTTTGATCGCATCGGTCTTGTTGTTTGCATCCGGATCGCGACGCAGGCCGGTCAATCCACACACGGCCTCCGCCCAAAGTCCGCGCCCCTCGCCGACGTAACGCACATGACGATCATGCAGCAAATCGGTCATCGGAACATCAAAGCGCATACCGAGGCCGCGAAGGAAATCCTTCTCCGCATCGCCATCAAAAACAAACGAGTGCATGACACGCAACGTTTCCCCCCCTGCGTAAAAGTAGAGCCGCACTGTAAACGGCAGCCAGTCGCGATTATTGCCGGAATGAAATCCTTTGATCTTTATCACAGCGCGAACCGGGCCGTCTTGTTCAACGGTGACGGATGTGATGCGATTCTGAAACGCATCGGTGCGTTGCGTGCCACCCGTGCCATCGAGATCGGGCGTCTGCGAACTGAGCGCGACGAGGCGGCCGTTGCTCAAAACCGTTTTTCCATTGCGCATGACCGATTTCAGAATCACGCCGCCCGATTTTCCTATAAAACAGCGAATTACACCTGTGTCGACTTCAACGGTTTCCGCTGCCTCGCGCACGACGATTGATTTTTCCGCAACCGCAGGCGCGCCGCTTGATAGTGTGAGATTACTGCCAATCGTTATGCCTGCAGGAATCGCGTGCGCAGTCCATTTGATGGAGCCATCCGGCCACCATGCGGTTGTCCAGCTTTGCACGGGGATGCTTTTCCCCGACGTATCTCGCAGAGCGAATGTGGTGTCCTTTGGCGTGCTGCCCTTTGACCATGGAACGCCCCATGTCGCGCCAACATTGATTGGTGGCGCATCGCCATCGAGCCAAGTGGCGGCGCTTGACGGTGCCGCGTTGAGCGGTGCGATACACAGCGCAATAATAAAGGCGACCGAACCATAAACACGCCGGGCTGTCATAATATATTTCCAAAAAGTATTAGAACCGGTATCCGACGCCTGCGCGCACGGAGATGGTTTGATCGACGATAATGTTGGAGTCATTGCCGTAACTGGCGAAAAGCGAGAAGCCGTTGGTATAATCAACGGAAAAACCGCCCTCAATGTGCCAGCCGTCGCGATCGAGTTTGCGCGCGTTGATTTCGAAGTCGCGTCCAAACGCATTTGCCCTGATCGCGCGGTCCTCGTTGGTGTCGTGCATGTAGTAAACGTTGAGGAAAGGTCGAATTTCCGCCTTGCCTTTGAGTATGGCGAATGTGCGGGAAAAACGGAAACCCGCGGAGAAAAGGGCCGATTTCGCACTCTGCTCCTCAACGCGAAGCGGCACAAGGATGTCGCCGGTTTCCGTAAATGCGTCGGCACGCCATTTTGTGATGGTAACGCCGGCAACAGGCGCGATCTCCAAGAGCGGCGTGGAAATGTTATAGGCTGCCTGAAGGCGAACTCCATAATGGCGTCCATCGGTGTCGGCCTTGGCGCGGTTGCCCAGGCGCGCGAGGGAAACGCTGCGGTTGGCGGAGTAATCGTCCGTGCCGAAAAATGCGAGCGCCTCGAACTGGAGGGCGTTTGTGCGGTAGCGTGCGTAGATCGCGCCGGTGATACTGGTGGAATCGCCATCGCTGCCGGAGTCATCCAGACGATAATCGGTATGATTGTAGGCAAGGACGGCGCCTGCAAGGAATGCTGGCGAAAAAGCATAATCACCGCCGAGATAAACTTCGTAGGGTTTGAAGCTGAAGTATTCATTTCTGGCAGTTGTCGAAATGGTGGATTCGGAGCGCGAGGCTTGCGTCCAGACGTTGAATTTTTTCGAGACGGCATCGCCCGCGCCGAACACGCCCAGACGATGCGATACACTTTCCCCGAGCGCGGTAACGGAAACTAGCGCGGCGGGCCACCATGCCTGATAGGCTTGCGGGCCTAGTTGATTTAGCACCTGCCCGTAGGCGCGCGCAGTGATTTGCTTGTCGAGCGAAAGGATAAGTTCGTCGGGAATAATGTCCATCGCGTCATCGACTATCTGGGCGATGGCGAGTTGGTTGGACGTCAGTCCGGAAACGGATGCAAAGGGTGCACGATCAATCGAAATCCATAATTCAGTTTCACTGCCAACGCCTTGGCGAAATTCGTAATCTGTGATGGAGGTGAGTGAAAACGCGTTTTCGTTCCAATTTGAAAAATCACCGGTAATGCCGCCAGTAATGGTGGCAACTTTATACTCGGCGGCGCGCAAAGCGAACTCAGAACCAGAGCCAACGCCCACCGAGAGCTGTCCTCCTGCGTCAATGACGAGGTCCCCGGCGATGATTAGTTGATTCCAAGAGGAATTATCAAAAAAGTAAAAGTCGAGCATACCGCCGTTTTTGATGGTGACGTTGCCGTTGACGGTGAGTGTGCCCGCGGTGTCGGCCGTCTGCCCACCCCCGCCAAGGCGCCCCGTGGCTTCCAGAACAACGTTTCCATTGATACGGCCTGTGCCGCCAATGTAACCCCTGCGGTCGCCAACATTGGTTATGCTGCCATTGTGGACGCCATTGACGAGAAAAGAGCCTCTATTGATCTGGGTATAGACTTCCGCGCTGTCACGATTCGCATATTCTATGACGCCTGTTTCACCAACAACAATGACATCGCCGTCGCTCTCGCCTGTGCGAAGCGCGGTGCCGCCCGCGCGCGTTGAGTAAATCGTGCCGGAAAGGACGGATGAATAGTTAATGTAGGCTTGCGTATTATCCCATGCCACAAGAGTGCCTTGCTCGGCGTGGAGCCTATTAAAAGTCGGAGAAGAGGCGGCACTGCCGAAGTGGATTTCCGAGCCCGTTTTCATTATTACGTTGGCTCCCCAAAAACCGCCGCCGCGAGCCGTCATCCAGTTACCGGTGGTAGCGGTGACATTGATGCGTGTGTGATCGCCGAGTGTGAGATTATAAGGCAAGTCGTAGTTATTGTTATTATATGAATAAAAGCCGGAACCGTCCATTTCGAGATTAAGCCATCCGCCACCTGTGCTTTGAAGCACTATGCTGGCCGAGCTCGTGGAGGGAGTGACCGCAAAGCCGCCGATTTTATATAGAACATCTGCGGTGCTATTTGAGGAAATCGTAAGATTTTGTGAACCATCAGTGACGAGCCACTGGACACGGTCGCCGGAGCCGGGAACGAGTCCCGAGCTCCAGTTGGAGGGGTTCAGCCAGTTCGAATCGACCGCGCCCGTCCAGTCAACTGTGGCGACGGGGCGCCCGCTGGCTTGCGCGAACACGCGTGGAGCGGCGCCGATTAGAACAAAGGCGGCCGCAAAGACGAATACGGCGAAAACGCGGGTAAAAACAGAGAAGGGTTGTTGTTTCATGACGGCGAGTATTAAATAATGATGTTTTTGTTTATATTAAAAGGAGCGCGCGCATGTTTCAGCGAAAGTTGGCTTTTATAGCCACGGCGATGGTTGTGCCGCCGGAGTAATGGCG
This sequence comes from Ereboglobus sp. PH5-5, assembly GCF_029504805.1. Classification (NCBI taxonomy): domain Bacteria; kingdom Pseudomonadati; phylum Verrucomicrobiota; class Opitutia; order Opitutales; family Opitutaceae; genus Ereboglobus; species Ereboglobus sp. PH5-5. Next base: position 101,846 of record NZ_JAQFIT010000003.1, read on the forward strand.
CACCGTGCGGTCGTATTTTGTGTATTTTTCCTTTTCGTTGAAAACGTTGCGCCAGTCGAAAGACAGCGTCCACGTTTGGGAGAACTGCCAGTTGAAGCTAATGTCCCAGCGATCGTTTGGCGCCACGTAAATGCCGTCGTCGCCCATGCGGAAGGTTCCCTCCTCCGTGGAACCAACGGTGCTGGGGTTGCGGCGCAGCCAACTGTCGCACCAGTAATATGCCACCGTCGTATACCAACTGCGGGCGCGGTAGGTGAGGCGCGCGTTCAGCACCTTGCGCTTCATGTTGAGAACCTCAATATCGCCCTTCGGCTTGGCATAGCTGAACGAACCGTAGAAATCGAAATTTTGCAAAAGCGACGGCAGGAACTTGAACTGCTTGAAGTTCTGGCGATAGCTGAACTCGTAGCCGGTCATCTTGGCGGTGCCGATGTTCTGCATGGTTTTCACCCAGACTGGATAATCAAACCATTCCAGCAATTCCGGCATTATTCTGTCCGCCCAGCCCGTGGTTTCGAGAATATAATCGTCGATTTCCTTATAAAACCAACCGGCGGTCACCACGCCGGAGTTTGGCAGATAGTATTCAACGCTGAGATCGTAATTGGTGCTGTATTGCGGCTTCAGCCCGATGTTGGCGCGCTCGAATGTATAATATTGATTGTCACCATTCCACGAGAGGGAGTCGGCGGGCACGAGTTTCGTCATGTCGGGACGTTGAATGGACGTCGTGTATGCGGCGCGAAAAATGAGATCCGTCAGGGGCTCATATTTCAACTGCACATTCGGAAACCAGTTGTCGTAGGAGTGCTCTCCGTGCGCGATCTGGTCGCGAACGTCGACATCGGTGATCAGTGTCGGCGGCGTCGTGCTCCAGTCAATACCGCGCGACCAGCCCGAAGTTTCGACTTCCGTGCGCTCGTAGCGGACACCGGCCATTATATTGAAGTTGGAAATCTGCCACGATCCCATGAAGTAACCGGCGGCGACAGATTCGGAAATGTCACGTGTGTAGCGCGCCAAGAATTCGGCATAACTGGCTTCATTCCGTGTAAACATGCCGGGGTTTTCATAAAAATACGCCGAGACCAGATGAGGACTGACCCAGTTGGGAATGACGCTGCGGGAGGCTCCCGATGAATCCCGGAAATTCGGGTCTGTGAACTCACTGTAGTTCGGCGCTGCGGAGCCGGCCTTGAGGTTGTAATCAGAGCGGAAACTGTGCGTCTTGCGGCGCCAGTCTGTATAATTGCCGCCGGCTCGAAGCGAGAGCGGATGGCCGAGCAATGTCGTCGGCACATGAACATTGAATTTACCGCCATTGCGACGGTCGGTGATGAGCTGGTCGTAGCTCTGTATAAGCAGCGTGTTCCAGTTGTCCAAATTCAGCCAGTCATTGGTGCTGGTTGCGCCAACTTGGGTGATGGTCGCACCGTCCTCGTGGCGCGCGTCGCTCAGGACATAATGTCCGAGCGGGCTCTGAAGGGAGACACTGTTGATGCCATTGGCGCCTTTCGTGAAGGCACGCGACGCATAAACGTCGTAGTCAAGTTTTCCCCAGAAAAAGGTATGCTTGACTCCCGGATTAACGGACCAGTTCTCGTTGTAACGCCGTTGCGATGGAGCCCCGTTGAGGGACATGGACCAGTAGCCGTTGACATCCATTGTGTCGAAATCCGAGTTTGCCGAGTCAAACGTGGTTCCTGCAACCCGGCCGATACGAAGACGGTGATAGTAGCTGTCCAACTCCTTGCCGTCATTATATGAGCTTCTTAAGAAGACTGAGGTATTTCGGGAAATTTTATAATCAAGATTAAGTGCGGCCGTGCGATACTGATTGCGCGAGCTTCGCTCGGTCATCAGCCAGTCGTAGAGATAACCTTTCGTGTCGGCAGTGGGTAATTCGCCGGAGGGAAGCGTGGGATAAGTGTCGCCGAATTCGCCAAGCTCAAAACTGTAACGATAGTTTTCATAGGCGTTAAGAGTGAGCGAGACGCCGAGCGTGTTGTTCAAAAACGCTTCGGAATAGTATAAATTAAACCCCGGCCCCCATTTTCGTGACGGTTCGGCGCCTCCGGCGTTGGAGCCGCCAAAATCGAGCGCCTTTGTATTAAGGTTGAGGTTGAGGCCGAGCGAAACGCGGCGACCTTTTTGGTCGAATGCGTTTTTCGTAACCATGTTTACAACGCCGCCGCTGGCATTGGCCGGGGATGAAGGAGGAGGAACTTTATATACTTCGATGGTTTCAACGGCTGCGACCGAGAATGTTTTCAGCGAAACCGCGCGGTCAAAGTCATCTATCGCGCTGAGTCCGCTGTTGGCGAGGACATTCCCATCGGTGGTGAAGGTAGTGGCGTTCGGGCTGATGCCGCGTATCGAGAAATCTTTGACGTCTTCACCGTCGTAATTGACAAAAATACCGGGAATGTTTTTCAAAATTTCACCGGCGTTGGTGTCGAGAAGATTTCCAAACGCATCGGCGGAAACGACGTTTTTTATCACATCAGACTGCCGCTGCTGGTTGATGGCGAACGACTGGCCCTCGCGTTCGGCGGCGACAACAAACTTGTCGAGCAAATAGATCTCGGCGGAGAGTGTAAACTCAACATCAACGGTGGCGCCGCCCCCGACAGTCACGGTCTTTTTCATTTCGTCGAGGTCCGGATAGGAAACCCGCACCGTGTGCTCGCCAGGCGCAATTCCAGTGATCGTAAACACACCGCCGGCGCCGGTGGTTGTGACGGACGCGCCGGCCCCGTCGATGGAGACACGCGCGCCAATGAGGGCGTTGCCTGTCGCGGCGCTGTAAACCCGGCCGCTGATCGCGCCGGTGGCGTCCGCTTGGGCGCCAAGTTTAGGACTAAAGGAAAAAACAAGCGCGAGTGTCACCGCGACGAGCATTGCCCGCATGAACGCTCCGGTTTGTTTGGCTGCGGTTGCGATTTTTTCAAATGACAGGGCTGATGACGCCCGCGACGGGGGGAGGGTGGGTTTGCAGTTCATGGGATTGGTGGTGTGTATGTTTTGCTATAAAATATATAATATTACTTGTATTTTACTCTGTGTATAAAATCAGAGGGATACGGCCATCGTCACCGCCTTGCCGGCGGGTAAATCGACCTCAATTTGGCGCGTGTTGCCGGGCACGAATTTGACTCCTCCACTTTTCACGTCGCCTGGAAATTGCAGTATGACGCTCTGGTCTTTATTCGAGGTAAGCGTGAGCTGAATTTTATGCTTATCCCATGAGAGCGCGTTCACCTCCACTTGGCCGCTGCACAACAAGCCTTCCACTTTTCCTTTGTTCCATGCGGCGGGGAGCGCGGGCAGAATCTTGATTCGCCCCGGACGCGACTCGACGAGCATTTTCATAATCACCGACGGCATTCCGCCGCTGATATCCATATTGAAACGGTCGTTGTAATTATGTGTGGAGGCGAGATTGTTATACCAATATGGCTTGTTGACCAGATACTTGAGGCACCGGTAGGCAAGTTCGCTATCGCCGAGACTTGTCGCGGCCTGACCGAGCTGGACGATGCCGAAGGGCATGTTGCCGCTGGTGTGGTCCTTGTCGCGCCAATCCATTTTTTGCGCGACTAGTTTTTTGACGGCCTCTCGCAAGTCGGGGCGCTGGTCAAACTCGTCGTCCGCTTCGAAATAAAGGGCGTAGAGTTGCGAGGCATGGCGGTGGTCGATGCGGTCGACGAGCTTGGGTGTAAGCCATTCCTTGAGGATACCGTCGGCGTCGATCATGTAATCGGGCAGCTTGGCGATTATGGCCTCCCATGTTTGTATTTTGTCGGAATTGATGCCCAGTTCCCGTGACACGCTGATCATGTTTCGAAAAATTTCGCGAGCCGCGGCCACATCCATCGTCGCGTTAAAGCTCGCTTGCACGCCTGTGTTGAGCGGTGTGTTTTCCGGTGATTGCGCGGGCGAGAGCATATATTTCCCGTCCGGTCCGGGATAGAGATAATCCTCAAAGAAGTGCGCGGTTTTCTCCATGAAGGGCAGCGCGTGGTTGCGAAGAAAATCCTTGTCGCCCGTGTATTGGTAATAGTCGTAGAAAAACCGAGCGGCCCAAGGCGCTCCGGATACCCAAAACGCACCGGGAAACCAATCGTTGATTTGAGTGACAAATCCGTGCGACGAACTGTGCGCGGGCATCATAATGCCGCGGCATCCCATCAGGTTGCGGGCGTTTATTTCATAATAGCCCGTCATCGACTCAAGATATGAGAAGTAGGGCCACATGAGCTCGGGCATGTTTCCCGTGAGGTTCGCTCCGATGGCGGCTTGTATATTGCCGTTGTGCGTGTAGGCGCAATTCCACCAAGGCGCAAATGTGCCGCCCCACACGCCCTGAAGCACCGGTGGCAATTCCCCGGTGGCCGAAATTATATTATATCTTCCCGCATCAAACAGTTTTTCGATTAACGCCTTGTTGGGCTCATCATTTGCGCGTGAAAGTTCGATCAATTTTTCGGTCGGGAGCTGGTGATCCTTGGGGTCGCCTCCGAGGTTGAGTTTTATGCGGTTGAAAAGCTCACCGTGGATTGCGGCGTGCCTTTTCAGGAGCGAATCATAATCGGCGGCCACCCCAGCCAGCCGTTTGTCCATGTCGGCAAATTGCGATTTCTTGGGATCGAATTTGGGACGGACATCTATGAATATTATAATTTCCTTCGCGCCTTCGACGATCAGGCTCGCGCCTTCCGCCGTCATGGAGCCTTCCTTTCGATGTATATAAGCCATACCCTCCACGCCCTGGACTCCTCCGGGAAAAGCTTTCGTGAAACGGTAGGAGTAGCGAAGTGAGCGGCCGGACACGCTCGACTTGGCGTCCGCGACCATCGCGGCAAGATCGCGGTATGACCATTCCAGTTGGCGCGCGTTCAGGCTGTCCGACGGAATGGTGGTGCGCAGCCCTATTTTATATTTTACCCCGTAATTCGTCGGCGCGGTGAGTTTCATCACGGCAAAACCGTCGGCGCGCGAAACAAACACGCGTCTTTCATACCAGCCTTTTTCCCCCCTCCATCTGACGAGTGTTTCGCCGGTTTCAAAATTAACAGAACGCACATAATCTTCGACTTGTGCGTCTCCGAGAGTGCTGATTGTCATATCAAACGCAGGGACGAGACAATCAGGCATGATGAGCTTTTCCTGCTCCGACATTTCAAACGCCAAGTCCGCCGCCTGTTGATACAGCCCCCTGTCGATCATATTGCGTATTTCGAACAAGCGGTCGCCGTTTGCACGCGGTTTGTGCGGCTTGCCTTGCGGAAGGAAAAGCCGCTCGTGGGTGAATATGACAGTTTCATCCAACGGGCGGCTCATCATGTTTGCGCCAATTGTGCCGTTCCCGGAGATCAAGCCCTGCTCCCAAGTTTTCGCAGGTGTCACGCTGATGAATCCGCGTTCAGGTGGGACGAAGTGCTCACCGGCGCGAAGTGTGTGCGTGGTGAATACGCAAAGAATGAAAAAGTATAAACGCACCACACGACGGCCGAATTTCATGCTCATATATTTTGGAGTAAGTTGTTTTTTCATAATCGGGCCGTGATATGTTGAAGGGGGAAAAGAATGGTGCCGAGGCAAAGTTTATTGGGAAGGGGCGGCGAGGTATGCGGGCGTAATCTGAGGGTTGAAGTATCGGTTGGGCGGTGCGGTATAATAACAGACTGCCGGCGCGGCCGCCATCACCCATATAGGGGATTTTGCAGCGCGGACTGTGCCACAAGGTATTATTTAGCCTCGACCGGACCGATGTTGACGCCTTTGCCATCGACGCCGCCCAATTTCAACCAATACCAGTATTGCGTGCCGGCATCCGGCACTTCATCCACATATTTCGCGGGCGAAAAGCGCACGGCTTTTACCCTTGGAGCGCCTTTGCGCACCGGTTTGTCATTGCGCAAAATTTCAAGACTCTTCCATTCGCCCGGAGGCAAAGTCCATGTGAGGGTGACTTTGGCGCCGTTGCGCTCGATCTTGAGTTCGCCCTTTTGCACGGTGACGGACGCGGGGGCCTTTGGTTCGGTTGTTTTTTCGGGAGCCGCGCCGAGGGCGCACGAAAGAGTGATGGCTGCAATGCCGGCAAAAACGATGAACCGTTTTGTTATATTCATGATTATATTATTGGGATGAGGGTTTGGCGTGTTGGGGAAAACAAATGGGATAATTCCATGAATAATAACAAAAACAGCCCGCCAGTCATATCGCCCATTTGGGGGATTTTTTGGCGGTTGCATTCGTGCTAATATCCGTGCCGTTATGGTGGAAATGATACCTCGTCCGCTCATGCCAAAATCCATCTGTCCGCCACCCTCGAGCGGGTGGTGGCGCGGATTGCTTGGCATCGGTTGCGCCGCGTTTGTTTGGGGCGCGGCACTGAACGCAAGTCCCGTCGCGCAAGAGACCGCGCCCAGACATGCGTCCGATTTCATCACGCGCGGGTGGTATGCCGAGGACGGGCTGCCGCATAACGCCGTCAATAAGGTTATCAGGGATCCGCGCGGTTTCCTGTGGCTCGGGACACAGCTTGGGCTCGCACGTTTCGACGGGCGGCAATTTATAAACTTTCGCGTTCCCGATGATTTCACATTGGGCGGCTACAATATCCGCGCGATTGCATTGGAGGACGAACACTCGCTGCTAATCCTCACCGGCGGCAACAAACTGGTGCGTTTTCGCGACGGCACGTTCGAACTGCATCCGGCAAATGAGAAGGCGGCAGTGCCGCGCATGAGGGATTTGGCTGTCGATAAAGACGGGGCCGTATGGATTGGCACGGAAACATCGACGGTCCTGCGCTGGGACGAAAAGGGAGTGCAAACGTTCAGCACGAGCGATGTGGTGAGTGCGGGAACCTCGTATTTCAGTTTTGCAGCCGACGAGCAGGGGCGCATGTGGGTGGCAGCCGGTGATTTTCTTGGCTGGCATGACGGGGAGGGCTTGCACGCATACACACGCAATACGGGCCACGCATTTGTCGTCGCCCCGGCGCGTTCCGGCGGCGTGTGGGTGGCCGCGCGCGAGCACTTGGCGAAAATTGAAAACGGCCGATGGAGCATCGCATATGCGAACAAGGACTGGCCTGCAGATCGATATGGTGTTCAAGACATTTTCGAGGCAACGGACGGAACACTTTGGATTGCGACGCGGCGCGACGGCGTATTCCGTCTGATGGATGGCAGGCTTGCACAGGTGCCCCTGCATCACGAACGCGCAATGTCGATCACGGACGACATCGACGACAATGTGTGGCTCGGCATGAACGGCGGCGGCCTCGTGCGCGCCAAACCACGGCGCCACGTGTTGCTCAACACCGCCGCCGGTTTGCCATCGGACGTGAGCTCGTCGGTGTGCGCGGACGGCAACGACGCCCTCTGGTGCGCCAATCAATCCGGCGGCCTCGCGCGTGTGAAAGACGGACGCGTCAACGTCGCCATTATGGCGGGGCGGGAGAGCATTCCCTACATGACCACTGTCAGCGCCGACAAGCAAGGACGCCTGTGGGCGGGCTCCGTCAGCGGACTTTACTGGACCACGATCGAGGGTGAAAAAGCGCAGGACGGCAATGGCGAGAAATGGCCTTTGCGCCATTACGCCGGATTGGGAAAGGTCAATGTGCAGTCACTCTTCTGCGCATCCAATGGCGACCTTTGGGTGAGCTGGAGCAACAATCACCTCGGCGTGTTGCGTGACGGAAAGTTGCGCGAGTTTACGAAGGCCGACGGCTTCCCCGGCGGACGGGTTTCCAGCATCGCGGAGCGCAAAAATGGTGAAATCTGGATCAGCATCGTGCGGGATAAACTCCTCCGATTTGACAACGCCGACGGCAAGTTTGAGCAACACCCGCTTTTCGACGGCACGCGCTTCAACCGCATCCACTCGCTCTTTGTGGACAGCGACGACAACCTCTGGCTCGGCACAATCCAAGGCCTGCTCCTCTGGCGCGGCCCCGAGTCGCGGCTCTTCACGCAAACCGACGGACTGCCCGACGACACCATCAACCAAGTCGTCGAGGACAATCACAAACGCCTTTGGGTCAACAGCCGGCGCGGCATCTTTTATGTGTCCATAAAACAACTGCTCACCGCCGTCGCCGCGCCCGGGGCAAAAGTGCCGGCAACCCTGCTCGGACGCGACGAAAATCTCGACGGCATCTCCGGCCTGCTCGGCAGCCAGCCCATGTCGTGGAAAACCCGCGACGGACGCGTCTGGTTCATCACCTATCGTGGAATTATCGGTTTCAGTCCGCCCGATTCCGGCGACTCGCACAAACCGCTGCCCGTTTACATCGACGGCATCTCCGCAAACAGCCGCACCCTGCGCGCTCCGGCATCCGGTGGCGAAGTGCGCATCCCCCCCGGGGCTAGTCCTGTGGAAATCCGTTTCACCGCGCTCAACTTCTCCACGCCCGAACGCACGCAAACACGTCGCATGCTCGAAGGCTACGATGCCGGCTGGGTTGATGCCGGCAACGAACGCAAAGTCATCTATCCGCAGTTGCCGCCGGGACGTTACGTGTTTCACGTGCAGGCGGGCGACGAAGACAGCGGCATCCTTACTCAATCGGAGGCGTCGCTTGTCATTATCGTTGCCGCGACGTGGTGGCAAACCTGGTGGGTGCGCGCCCTCGCGCTGCTTGTTTTCGCCGCGATCGTGGCATGGTGGGCGCGCAGTATTTCGGTTCGCGTGCTCCGCCGCCGCCTCCGCCGCCTGCAATACGAACACGCGCTCGAACGCGAACGCTCGCGCATCGCCCGCGATCTGCACGACGACATCGGTGGGCGCGTCACCAAAATCAGTTTCGTCGCCAATAAGCTCCAGCGCAAAACCGACGATCCGCTCCAAAAGGAACAACTCGGCGGCATCGCATCACTCGCCCGCCACCTCATGGAGGAGCTGCACCGCGTCATCTGGACGATCGACTCAAAAAATGACAGTTGGCACGACCTCGCCGTGTATCTGACGCGCTACACGCAACGCCATCTTGCCGACACCGGAATCCTGTGCACCGTTGAAGGTGCTGAAACTATTCCCGACCTGCCCGTCACACCCGAAGTTCAGCACCACCTCCTCGCCATCACGAAAGAATCGCTCAACAACATGCTCAAACACTCCGGAGCCGATTGTGTGACAATCAAACTCGCCGCGACCGCCGGCGTTTTCCGCATGGACATAAGCGACAACGGCCGCGGTTTCGACACCACCGCGCAACCTGATCGCGACCGCAACGGTCTCAAAAACATGCGCGCGCGCATGACTGAAATCGACGCCCGCATCGATATCGCCAGTCGGCCGGGCAAAGGCACGCGCATCGCCGTCGAGCTCCCCCTCAAGTGCAAACCGCCAATCTTCGTTTAACACCACCACCTCGCCATGCCGCCCATCTCAATCGCAATCGTTGAAGACGACGCCGACCTTGCCGACGAAATCGTCGAAATCGTAAACGACACCCCCGACTTCAAACTCGTGTGTTGCTGCCGCAACATGGCCAGCGCGCTGGAAGCGATTCCACCGCTCAAGCCCGATGTGGTCATCATGGACATCAACCTGCCCGACGGCTCAGGCATTCAGGCTACGGAAAAACTCAAGCGCATCATCCCGCGCACCGAGGTGATGATCTTCACTATATATGAAAACACCGAGGACATTTTTCAGGCGCTCAAGGCCGGCGCCAACGGCTACCTGCTCAAACGCTCCACCTACGAAGAAATCGTGACGGCGATCCGCAACCTCATGAAAGGCGAAGTGCCGATGACGGGGGAAATCGCCCGCAAAGTCATGCAGTCATTCCGCGAGCCTCAGCCGGCTGAAAAAGAAGAATCGGCAAAGTCAAAACTCACACCGCGCGAAACTGAAATCCTGCAACTGCTGGCAAAAGGCTACACGACAAAAGACATCGCGCGCGAATGCTCGATCAGTTTCGACACGGTGCACACGCACCTAAAAAACATCTACGAAAAACTCCGAGTCCACACCCGCACCGAAGCCGTGGTGAAGTTTCTCAAGGGGGAGTGACGAGACGAAGCCCCGCCCATGCCTCTCTTGCAACCTTGCAAACTCGCATTTTCTGAATTCATCTCCAGAAATACAGGGAAGACGCACCCATGCAGAGCGACAAGTGGCCCGACAGTTCGTGAGAGTAGTATGGCATCCCGTTCATATGCTAGCGCAGTCTAAATTGCTTGATTACGTGGCGGCCTCGGATTTCCATTCTGTAATGACTTTTGCCCTGCATCCCACAAACACTGTAATTAGTGCAGTCATATAGCCGGTTGTTCAAAATAATTATGGTCGAACACCGCATTCTGTTTCCTCGCGATAAAAAGACTGTGCGCGACTTCGAGGAGTCGTCTGTAGACGAACGAAGTAATTACGAGGTCGAGGCGCTCACCTTGCTCCAAAAGATGGATTTTCTTCGTCAGCTCACGATGCGTGCGCCGCAGTTTCGCCCGTGGAACGGGGAGCCAGGGAGGCTCATTGCCGCCGCAGAGATTCCAACACTTCTTCCTGTCATAGTCGAATTGAGAAAGAAGACTCCAGATTTAGAGTTCGGTCGCGTGCTTGATCGCATCTACGCCAAATCCTGTAAGTCTCGCGACATTGGGCTACCTATTATACTTTTTCGCTGAGTTCTCAGCGGAAAAACCAAAAAAATAACCGCCCCAAAAAATGGGTTTTTGTTGATTTTTAAAACGTGAGGTAAGCTACGTCTAGGGACGCGCCTCCCAGCCCATGCTGTAAAAATCCCCCATCTGGGTGATAGCCGCGTTACCTTGTTTTTGTTATTCTTGGGGCGTTATCCCGACCGCTTTCCGAGACATGAAACACGATTTACTCACACCCCCGCGCGCCTTTGTGAATTTTTTTGGCTTTTTGGTTGCCACACTATGCGCAAGCCTCGCTCTGACGGCCAATGATCCGGGCGGCGGCGTAGCCGGCGCAGGCGCGGATGTCACGTTGAGCGTGCAAGGGAACAATGTGATTCTTTCCAACGGCATCATCACCGCGACCATTAACACAGCCAACGCCAGGGTTGTGTCGTATCTCTTTGAGGGCACTGAAATGCTGGATACCTCAAATGGATACATATATTACAGCATGAGCGGCGGGGACTCGTATGAAACCCCGTCCAACTGTGTTTATACTGTCACCGCAAATACGCCCGACATGATTGATATTTCGTGCAAGGTCGTTTATGCGAACAACACCAGCCGCAAACACGCCTTTGATATTGATTGCCATTATGTTCTCCGTCGTGGAGACACGGGATTATACGGCTATGTGACGCTGTCGCATCCGGCGAGTTATCCGGCCACGAGCGTGGGGGAATGGCGCATGGTTTGGAAACTGCCTTACACATCGACCGACTGGATATTCGAGCGCATTTACGCGGATGAAAACCGCAACGGCTTCTGGGGCACGCGCACGGACTACCTCAACGCGCAATCAACTAGCATCGAAGAAATCATCAAACTGACCACGGGCGAGCGCGCAGGCGAATACGACTGCAAATACCAATACGCGCTCGAATACCAAACCGCCGGTTGCTGGGGTCATGCCAGTAATATAAACAAAAAGGGCGCGTGGTTTGTGTTGGGCGGATACGATTATCTTAACGACGGTCCCATAAAGAACGATCTCGCCGTTGCTGAGGCAAACCAGCTCCTGCACTTTGGACGAAATCATTACAACGCATCCGAAACCGTCGTCGCCGCCGGCGAGGAATGGTCGAAAATATACGGACCATTTTTGCTCTACTGCAACTCCACCTCAGCGACCGAAAACGCGGGAGACGCGCTTTGGGCCGACGCCAAGGCGCAAGTGCGGGCGGAAATCGACGCGTGGCCCTACGACTGGCTGGCGATCGCCGAGTATCCAGCGAAAGTCCAGCGCGGCGACGTGACAGGGAAAATCATAATCACTGACACGCTCAAGCCCGCGCTCGCCGCCGGAACAAACACATGGGTCGGTCTCTCGCAACCCGATGCGGGCGGCAACTGGCAGTTCGAATCGAAACGCTATCAGACTTGGGTGCATCCTGATGAAAATGGAAACTTTATAATCCCCGCCGTCCGCCCCGGTAATTACACGCTCAGCGTGTTCACCGACGGTGCGGTGGGGGAATATGCTCACCCGCAGCAAGTCACCGTGACCGCCGGCGGAATAAACGACCTCGGCGACATCACTTGGAATGTCACGCATCCCGGCGAGCGCATTGTGTGGGAGATCGGCATTCCGAACCGCCGCATTGATGAATTTCGCCACGGCGATGACTACTGGAAATCGTTTTTGTGGGAGCAATTTCACAAGGAGCTACCGAACCCGCTCGAATATATTGTCGGCGAAAGCGACTGGCGCACCGACTGGAATTATGCGCACTCCGGCTATCTTGTTGACGGCGTCTGGTCGCAATGGAAATGGCGCATCCGCTTCAATCTCGACAGCCTCCCCGTCAGCGGCAACGCCACGCTCACGCTCGCGTTCGCCGGCATAGATCGCGGCAATGTTCAGGTTTATGTTAATCAGGAAAGCTCGCATGTCGCCGAGGTGGCTCCCGCCGCGACCGGAGGCGGCAATGGCGGCAACGCGCTCGCCCGTCTCGGCAATCACGCGAAATACAGCCTGGCGTATGTCACGATTCCGGTCTCGGCGCTTCGAATCGGAGCAAACACAATCACACTGGTTCAACGCTCGACCGGATCAGCCCAGAATCATGTCATGTATGACTATATAAGTCTGGAAATGCCCGCTAGTGTCACACCCTTGCCGCCGGGTCGCGAATTGTTGTGGCGCGGAGGAAATGCCTCAAATGCCTTCGACAACGTCACGCAAAATTTCATGGACGCCGACAATCTCCCTGTGACGTTTTCCGACGGTGACAGCGTAACATTTGACGACACAGGCTCGAACTCGCCCGCAATAGGCAAGGCCGGCACGCTCATGCCGGCCAGTATTATATTTGATACAACAAAAGACCACACCATCGAAGGCGGCGGCTTGTTCAGCGGACCGATGACATTGCAAAAAAGGGGAAACAGTCGTTTGATATTAAGCAGTGGAAACACTTATTATGGCGGCACCCAAATCGACGGCGGAATTATACAGGCGGGGACGGCGGACAACGCCGGAGTCGGTTGGGGCGCGATTACATTCGGCAGCGGCACCTTGCAGTTGCATGGATACAATAGCAGCCAGGGCACGACCTACGGAGAATTTACCAATACGATTACAGTGCCGGAGGGAAAATCCGGCGCTTTGTTATGTCCGCCCCGCATGGCCGGCGCCGGCGTGAGCGGCCCGTTGACCGGCAGCGGCACTTTGACCGTGGTGGTCGATTATGTGCGCGGACTTTTCAGCGGGGACTGGTCGTTGTTTTCCGGACAAATCAATGTTACCATCAGGCCCGGCAGGACGGATGAATCCCAATTTCGCATCTCCAACGATTTTGGCTACGGCAGGGCATCCCTTGACCTTGGCCCGTATGTCATCGCGCAAAACATCCAGGCCGGCGATGACTATACAATCGAGATTGGCGCGCTTTCCGGAGCCGCCGCCGCGCGCATTCAAGGCGGTCCGACCTCCGGAAAGGTGACAACGTGGCAAGTCGGTGCAAAAGGCGCCGACACAACCTACGCGGGCTCCATCGAAAATCTCACAGGCCCGAGCGCGCTCACTAAGGTCGGCGTCGGCGCGCTCACGCTCACCGGTGCCAGCACCTACACGGGTGCGACAAGTATTAACGCCGGCACACTCGTAATCAACGGCGCGCTGGGCGTTACCAGTGTCACCGTAAACGCGGGCGCGACCCTCGCGGGCACCGGCACAATCGGGGGGAGCGCCCAGGTGGGAAACGGGGCGATTTTGCAACTCCCCTCGACAGCGGGCGACGGACTGATCATCAACGGCGCGGTTACTCTTTCCGGCACAATCACCGTCGCGCCCGCCAACAACACCCCCCTGGGCGCGGGTGTTTATAATATATTAAAAGCAACGGGAGAAATTAATAATACCGCCGAGTTTATATGGAGCGGACAAGTCGCCACGGAACTAATCGCCACTGTCACTGCGGACGGAAACACCCTGAAACTAACACTCTCCGAAGCGCCGCCCTTACCGCTCGCGCCAGTCATTTCGAGTTCGCTTTCCGCAAACGCCATGGTGGGGCAGCCGTTCAGTTACACCATAGTGGCGATAAATTCGCCCGCGAGTTTTGCCGCATCCAACCTGCCATCATGGTTAAGCATTAACGGAAACAAAATCACCGGCACGCCGACCGTCGAGGGAACGGTTAATGTTGAGATTTCCGCAACCAATGCCGGCGGCACCGACACGAAGACCCTGGTCATCACAACCATCGGAAAACCCGTGATCACCAACGCCCCGCACACCTCCGGCATGATTGGAGAGGCATTCTCGCTCGCAGTAAACGCAACCGGCGGCTCGATCACATCCTACGCGGCCACCGGCCTCCCCGGCGGACTTTCCATCAACACAAACACTGGTGAGATCAGCGGCACTCCGACCGCAACCGGCACGTTTAACATCACGCTCACCGTCATCAATGCCGCGGGCACGACAACTTTTCAGCTCACGCTTACGATAAATCCCAAGACCGCGCTCACTACGCTCGTGGGGATGGAGGCCGGTTTCGATGCTCCATGCTCCGCCGCCGCCGATGCCGCTGGCAACCTCTACATTGCCGACACCGGCAACAACGTCATCCACAAAATCGCACCAGGTGGAACAGTCTCGATCCTCGCCACCGGATTTAACGCACCTTCCGCCATCGTCATCGACTCCGCGGGCGCAACGCTCTACGTCGCCGATACGGGCAACAACGCCATCAAGAAAATCGACATCACCACCCGCGCGGTCGGCACACTCGCCCTCACCGGCGCCGGCGCGACACTCGACGCCCCACACGGACTCGCCCTTGACGCTTCCGGCAACCTTTACGTTGCCGACACCGGCGGCAACACCGTGCGAAAAATCGATGTTTCAACCGGTGCCTCCACCATCATTGCAAACACATCCGCCGGCTTGAACATGCCGATGGGACTCGCGCTCAACGCCGCCGACACCGCGCTCTACCTCGCCGACACTGGCAACAGCGTCATCCGTCGCATCACGCTCGCGAGCGGCCTCGTTGAAACAATTGCCGGTTCCGCCACCGAGACGAATTCCGCCGACGGCGACGCGCTCGCCGAAGCGCGCTTCAACACCCCGCAAGCCCTCGCGCTCGACACCACGGGCAACCTCTACATCGCCGATACTGGCAACCACACCATCCGCAAAATCGACGCCGCCACGAACATCGTCACCACGATTGCCGGAACTGCGGGAACAAACGGCGCGCAAGACGGTATCGGCATGCAAAGCACACTCACCGCACCTGCGGGCATCGCCATCGACGCGGACGAAGAAATTTACGTGCTCGACACCGGCAGTCACATTGTGCGCGTCCTGCAAGTCGGCCCCATCATCACGACTTCGCCGATCGGCCAAACCGTTAGTGCCGGAACCGACATCACGCTAAAAGCCGAGGCTTCCGGTGCGCCCGCGCCCGATTATCAGTGGTATAAAAACAACACCCCCGTCGCGAGCGCGACCAATGACACGCTTGTCTTCACTTCGGCGCAAAGCGCCGACACCGGCAGCTATCACGCCGTTGCCATAAATCCGCTGGGGTCCGCTAGCAGCGGCACCGCCGCGCTCACCGTAACCGCCACGACCGGCGGCACCACCGCACCAAATCCCGCCCCCGAAGGCGACGGGGGCGGGGGCGGCGCGCCCAGTCTGTGGCACGCGCTTTCACTCGCCCTGCTCGTCGCGCTGCGCCGCGCGCGCAAATCCTGAACGGTCCAACATACCCGAAAATCGTTTTCCATCCGCAACAACCCATGATCTCAATCACCCTGCCCGAAGAGATGTCCGCCGCGACGCTGCCCGGCAACAGCACCGCCAAGCTTGAGGCGCGCCGCGTCCCGCAACCCGGCCACGGCGAAGTCCTCATCCGCATGAAGTGCTCCACCATCTGCGGCTCCGACATCCGCTGCATTTATCACGAGCACCTCGGCAAGGGCCCCGAGGGTTATCAGGACGGCATGATCGCCGGACACGAACCTTGCGGCCAGATTATCAAAACCGGCCCCGGCTGCCGTCGCTTTCGCGAAGGCGACCGCGTGATCGTGTATCACATTTCCGGTTGCGGTGTGTGCAACGACTGCCGGCGCGGTTACATGATTTCGTGCACCAGCGAGAAATTCCGCCGCGCCTACGGATGGCAGCGCGACGGCGGCATGGCCGACTACCTGCTCGCCGAGGAAAAGGATCTCGTCCATCTGCCCGACTCGCTCAGTTATGCCGATGGCGCGCAAGTCGCGTGCGGTTTTGGCACCGTTTACGAAGGCCTCGAAAAAATCGGCATCAGCGGAAACGACGCCGTGCTCATCACCGGACTCGGCCCCGTGGGGCTCGCCGCCGGCGCGCTCTGCCGCAAACTTGGCGCGCGCAAAATCATCGGTATCGACGTGATCGACGAGCGCCTGAAAATTGCGCGCGACCTCGGCCTATGCGACGAAGTGTTGCGCTCCGGCCCCGACAATGTCGATGAAGTCCGCACGCTCACCGGCGGCAACGGCGTCGAGCGCGCCGTCGAGTGCTCGGCCAACGCAAGCGCGCGCAACACCGCGCTGCGCGCCACGCGCAAATGGGGCCGCATGGTCATGATTGGCGAGGGCGGCAAACTGGAAATGAATCCCTCGCCCGACATGATTCACGACCAGAAAACGCTCCACGGCTCATGGGTCACCTCGATCTGGAAAATGGAGGAGCTTGTCGAGCGCCTCGTGCATTGGAACCTGCATCCCGCCGAGTTGATCACGCACCGTTTCCCTCTTGAAAAAGTCAACGACGCCTACGCGCTCATGGCCTCCGGTCGCTGCGGCAAAGTCGCCGTCTGCTTCGACGAGGAACTGAAATAAAACACGAATCCATTTCCCAAAAACAACCAACCACCACGCTCCATCATGATAAAAGGCACCTCCCCCATAAACTGTCTCAAACGCCTCGCCGCGCTCGTCGTCACTGCCGGCGCGTTCCTCTTGCTCGCCGCCACCGCCAGCGCGGCTTCCGTCTCCTCGATCACCCGTTACAGCCCCGCCACCGAGACGACCACATCCGCCGCTGTCGTATTCAAGGTCACCTTTTCGGAAGCTTTCGCTGGTGCCGATGCCGCCGACTTTGAGGCAATCGTCGATGCCGGCGTCACGGGCGCCGCCGTCACCGGTGTTCGCACCGACACTGACGATCCGACGCTTCTCTATGTCACCATCTCCGGTCTTTCCCTCGAAAGCGCAGGGGCCGTCGGTCTGAAAGTCTCCGACGCAGCCACTATCAGCGACTCCGGCGGCAATCCCATCCCCGGCGGTTACGATTCCGGCGAAACCTACACTCGCGCTGCCGCCACCGCGCCCGCATTTGAAAGCGGCACTCGCAATACCACCGCCACCTGGCTCGGCACCGTAAGCAACGACTACAACCTTCCGGCAAATTGGGCGGACGGGATTGTTCCCGGCTCCGGCCACCGCGTCCGCATCGATCCTTCGCTTCCCGCCACACCGGCAGTCAACATTGATCTGACAAACTCCGGCGACGACACTGTTTCGCACAAGATCGGAGGTTTCGCCGCCACGACCACCACCGGCTCCACCACGCTCACGCTCTCAAGCACCGGCTCTGGATTACTACAGCTAGAACTCGACGCCGGCGCGTTCTTCAGCCTCAACGGCAACAACAACGACAAACAGTGGACGCTCATCCTCAACAGAAACACCTTTGTCAACGCCACTGGTTCATACGGAAATTATCCCAATCGCGCCAATGCCTTCTGGGGTGCCAAGGTTGTCGTCAAAACAGGAGCCCAAGTTGCCACAAATATTTCCGGAGCGACTTTCAGCACGCTGCACAGCGAGGAAGGCTCTTACGTGGCATGGGGCAACACCATGGCCTACCTCAGCTATTCGTCCGTCATTTCCGGAACACTCTATTCTCCGCGCGTTGACGGTGCCAGTGCGATTCGCATCGGCGAGCTTGAGACCGATCTCATCACCCTCACTGAAACCGGAATCGTTAATTATGATTATCCGGCCACCTACACCGAAATCAATCGCGGCACTTTCCTCGTCAACGGCACCCACAACGGCAGCATTCGCACCATCAATGGTCGCGTTGGCATAATCAGTGGCACCGGCGCCATAAACGGCAGCATTCTCGTCAACGGTTCCGGCTATGTTGCGGCGGGCGAACAAACTTCCGGCGGCACGCTCACCGTTTCCAGCTCCGGCACCGTGGCATCCTCGGGCGGCCTTACCGCCAACTTTTTCGAGGACGGATCGCACGGCATGCTCAAGGTCAACGGAACACTCACCATCGGCGGAGCGGCGCTCCTCAAGCTCGCAATTGGTGGAAATGATTCCAGTGCAACCGCAGTTCCCGGACGCTACAAGATCGCCACGGCCACCAGCATCTCAGGCGCTTTCCCAAACCCCGCGCTCACCGCGCTCGGCGCAGGCGTCAACACCACGCTCGAAACCGGCGCCGACCCGGACACCGGCGGTCAGGCCATCTGGATAAACATCGTCGATCCGAGCGGCGAAACTCCCCCCTCTCTCTCGTGGGCTGCCGATGCCGGCGACCAATCCGCGCAGGCCGGCGAAACCGCCACCTTCACCGTGAACGCCGCCGGCACCGGCCCGTTCACCTACATTTGGAAAAAGAACGATGAAACCATTTCCGGTGCCACTAACGCCAGCTACACCACGCCCGCGCTCACCGCTGCCGACGACGGCGCTGTTTACACCGTGTATGTAAAGGGAGCCGCCTATCAGCGCGTCTCGCTCGATGCCACGCTTGCCATCGTTGCCGCGCCCGGCTTCGCCACCGACGGCGACCTCCCCGCCGACACCATCGCCTACGACACCGATATTAACCTCTCCGTCTCCGTCACCGGCAATCCCGCGCCATCATTGCAATGGCAAATTTCAACCGATAGTGGCGGCACGTGGAGCGACATTTCCGGCGAAACCTCCGCCACGCTCGCTCTCACCGGCCTCAGCTATCTCGACACCGGCAATCAATATCGCGTGAAGCTCAACAACGGCGTCGGCGGCGACATCGACGGCAATGTCTTCTCCACCGTCACCACGCTCACCGTCAACGCCGGCCCGCGCCCCGCTCTCTCGGTGTCTCCCGACACTGCGCAAAATGTCACGCGTGCCGCCGGCTCGGTTTCATTCTCCATCACCAACACCGGGGATGCCGGCTCCTCTCTCGACTGGCAGGCCGTGCTCACCGACGTTCCCGACTGGGCGCGCATCAGCACCGCCACCAGCGGAACCAACATCGGCTACGTCACCGTCGAATACGATCTCAACCCGCACGGCACCCTCACCGAGCGTTCCACCACGCTTCGCGTCGCAAGCGCCGGCGCGACAGGCAGCCCGGTCAATATTCAAATCACGCAAGCGGCGAATCCGTTTGTTGTTATCCAAGTCGCATTCGACGTTGGCGAGGAAGGCTCCGTATCCCCCGCCACGAAAGACATCACCCGCGAATTGCCCTACGGCGCTTTGCCCGTTCCGGCGAAACCCGGTTGCACCTTCGCAGGCTGGTTCACCGGTCCCGACGCCACCGGCGACGAAATCACGCAGACAACCATCGTGCCGGACATCAATAATCATACCCTCTACGCCGCCTGGGTAGAAATTCCCGTGTCCGCCCCCTCCATCGCGAACAACTACCTCCCAGAGCAAACAGTCACCCTTGGCCGCACATTTACCATCACCGCCTCCGCCACCGGATCGCCCGCGCCCACCTACCGCTGGCAAATCTCCACCGACGGCGGCTCGAACTGGAGCGATCTCTCCCCGGCCAACTCCAACTACTCGGGCGTGACCACGGGCACGCTCAACATCGCGCGCGTCAACGCCGGCATGAACGGCTACCTCTTCCGTTACCGCGCCATCAACGACAACGGCACCACCTACAGCAACCCCGTCAAACTCGTCATCGCCGAGGCCATTTTCTCCGGCCCATCCGATCTCGCTTTTGACAGCACCGGCGCGCTCTACGTCGCCGACACGCCCTCCAACATCATCCGCCGCATCGACACCTCAGGCTCCGCCACCATCTTCGCGGGCGCTTCCACCACCGGCGAACTGCTCGACGGCACAGGCACAGCGGCCCGTTTCAACGCGCCCGCGGCTATCGTCTTCAACGCCGCCGGTGAACTCCTCGTTGCTGACAAGGACAACGGGGCAATCCGCAAAATTACCGCCGACGCCCAAGTCACCACCTATGCCAGCGGCCTCGGAAAACCCGTCGCGCTCGCCATCGACTCAGCCGGCGTGCTTTACGTTGCCGATTCCACCAACCACACCATCAGCACTGTGGACACCGCTGGCACCGTCACCATTTTCGCCGGAGTTTCCGGCAACTCCGGTGGCGCAGTCGGTGCCGGCACCGACGCGCTCTTCAACGCACCCGCCGGCGTTGTTGTTGATGACGACGGTTATCTCTTTGTCGCCGACACCGGCAATCACACACTCCGCACACCCGACTCGCTCGGCGCGTTCCTGCACTACGCGGGCACACCCGGCATCTCCGGCTCCGCCGATGGCGACGCGCCTGTCGCGCTTCTCAACAACCCGCGCGGCCTCGCCACCGACACCGCCGGCAACATCTACTTCGCCGACACCGGCAACCACACCATCCGCGTCCTAGCCGTCGATGGAGAAATCATCACCCTCGCCGGCACGCCCGGCTCCTCCGGCCTGCGCGACGGTTCCGCCGTCAACGCGCTGTTCAACTCTCCACAATCCGTCGCGCTCTCTCCCGAAGGCACGCTCCTCGTGGCGGACACCGGCAACGCTGTCATTCGCGAAATCATCTTCACCACCGGCGACTTTGCATCCGCCGAAGTCACCACGGTGGACGCCACAACCGGGGCAACCATTGGTGGCGGCACCAACCCTGGCAACTCTGGCAGTGGCGGCGGTGGCGGTGGCGGCGGCGCGCTCAGTTGGTGGCATATACTTTCGCTCGCACTGCTCGTCGCGATGCGGCGTGTTCGCAAGTAATAGGGTTAATAATAGAGGGTCACACGCGCGCCCGCCGACGGCAACGACGCTGGGCGCGCGCTATGTTTTCTATTTTTTCAAACAATCACCATTATCATGCTCAAAGGAATCTCCCCGCTCATCAGTCCCGAACTGCTCGCCGTGCTCTCGCGCATGGGGCACGGTGACGAAATTGTCCTCGCCGACGCACACTTCCCCGGCGAGTCGTTTAACAATCGCGTGCTCCGCGCCGACGGCTTGCGCATTCCCTCGCTCCTCGACGGCATCCTGCCGCTCTTCGGCATCGACACCTATGTGCCCGATCCGCTCGTGATGATGGCTGCATCGCCCGGCGACTCGCTCGACCCCGCTGTCGAGGCGTCCTATCTCGTGCCCATCAAAAAACACGCGCCCGACGCGCCCGCGATTACGCGCATCGACCGCTTCGCGTTTTATGAACGCACGCGCTCCGCCTACGCCGTGCTCATGACCGGCGAGACTGCCAAATATGGCAACATCATCCTCAAAAAAGGCGTCACGCCAATCGCGTGATTTTCCCCTCTTCATCATGATTGATTTTAACCCGCACGCACCCGACGCCATCGCGCCCTCACTTGTCCCGCAACGCACGCTCGCCACCGGCGCGCTCATGCCCGCAATCGGCATGGGCACCTTTGGCTCCGACCACGTCACGCCCGACGAAGTCGCCGCCGCGGTCCTTACCGCCGCCGAGGTCGGCTATCGCCATTTCGATTGCGCTTCGGTTTACGGAAACGAGGCGCAGATCGGCGCCATTTTCAAACGTATCCTTTCACCGGATACAGGCATCAAGCGCGCCGATCTGTGGATCACCTCGAAACTCTGGAACGACAAACACGCTGAGGCCGACGTCATCCCGTCGTTCGAAAAATCGCTCTCCGATCTCGGCCTCGATTACCTCGATCTTTACCTCGTTCACTGGCCGTTTCCCAATTTCCACCCGCCCGGCTGCGATGTCGATTCGCGCAGCCCCGACGCGCGCCCCTATATTCACGAAAACTTCATGCGCACATGGCGGCAGTTGGAGACATTGCATGACCGCGGACTCGTTCGGCACATCGGCACCTCCAACACCACCGTTCCAAAATTAAAACTCCTTCTGAGGGACGCACGCGTTCGTCCCGCGGTCAACGAAATGGAACTACATCCACACTTCCAGCAGTTCGAACTTTTTGATTATGTGCGTTCGCAAAACATCGTTCCGATAGGCTATTGCCCGCTCGGTTCACCTGGGCGTCCCGAGCGCGACCGCACGTCCGAGGACACGTCCCCACTCGAAGATCCCGTCATCCAGCGCATCGCCGCCGCGCACAACGTTCACCCCGCCGCCATCTGCTTAAAATGGGCCGTGCAACGTGGACAGACACCGATTCCCTTCTCAACCAAGCGACGCAACATACTTGCCAATCTCGCCGCAATCACGGCTGATCCGCTCAGCGACGAGGAAATGCGCGACATCGTCACCATCGACCGCAACTGCCGTCTCATCAAAGGCCAGGTTTTCCTATGGAAGGACAATCAGGACTGGCGAGACCTCTGGGACGAGGACGGCGTGATCAAACAATAAGCAATCCGCGCGACTATTCACCGACCGCTTAAACATTTATTCTATGCCACAACCCGAAACGCCCCCGCACGCCACCCGCCAGCCCGTGATTCCGCCGGGCATGATCGTCACGTTCGTTCTCGTCACCTCGCTGTTCGCGCTCTGGGGATTCGCCAACGACATCACCAACCCCATGGTGGCCGCCTTCAAAAACGTCCTCCTCATTTCGAATTTTCAAAGCGCCTGGGTGCAGGCCGCATTTTACGGCGGCTATTGTTTCATGGCGATTCCCGCGGCGCTTTTCATCCGGCGCTTCAGTTACAAAAAAGGCATCGTCACCGGGCTGTTCCTGTATTCGGCGGGATGCTTCCTGTTTGTGCCGGCGGGAAACATGATGGCGTTCGGCGCGTTTCTCGCCGCGTATTTTATCATGACGTGCGGGCTGGCGTTTCTTGAGACGACGGCCAATCCCTACATCCTCTCGCTCGGCTCCGAGGAGACGGCGACGCGCCGGCTGAATTTTGCGCAGGCGTTTAATCCCATAGGCTCGCTCACGGGCATGCTCGTGGCGCGCAATTTCATCCTCGCAAAACTCGACCAAACCCCGGAGGCCGGGCGCCGCGTGCTCGCGGAAACCGATCCGGCGGCGTTCGCGGCGATGCAGAAAAACGACCTCGGCGTGATTGTCGGCCCCTACCTGATGCTGGGCGTCGTCGTGCTTGTTGTCTTTGTCGTCTTCCTGCTCGCCAGGCTGCCCGAGGGCGTTTCGCACGAGCCCTCCGGCAAAAACGGCGAGGCGAGATCGACGGCGCTGGGCGCGACCCTGCGCCGGCTTTTCACCAACCCGTGCTACCTGCTCGGCGTGCTCGCGCAGGCGTTCTACGTCGGCGTGCAGATCATGGTGTGGACCTTCATCATCCAATACGCCGAAAACGAACTCGGCATGCGCAAGGACGTCGCGCAGGGCTACAACATGGTCGCGATGGGCATTTTTGTGACGAGTCGCTTCGTCTGCACATACCTGCTGAAATACATTCGCCCCGCGCAATTGCTGCTGCTGCTCGCGATCGGCGGCGGCGTGTTCACCTGCGGCGCGATCTTCATCAAGGGCATGACGGGGCTGTATTGCCTGGTGGCGGTCTCGGCGTGCATGTCGCTCATGTTCCCGACGATCTACGGCATCGCGTTGAAAGGACTCGGCGACGATGCGAAGCTCGCGTCAGCCGGCCTGATCGTCGCAATCGGCGGCGGTTGCGTGATGCCGCCGTTGCAAGGCCTGATCATCGACAAGGGCCACTGGTTCGGCGAGGCGCTCTCCTCGACGCGCGTGTCGTTTGTCCTTCCGCTGCTCTGCTTCGCGGCAATCGCCGCCTACGCGCTCTTCGTCAAAAAACACAGGCCGCAGTGAAGCCACAAAACACTTTCAATATCATGACAAGAACAACCCGCTACTTTGCCGTTATCACTGGTGCATTCATCCTCGCCATCGCGCCCGTCGCCATGGACGCGCAAGTTGTCACCGGCCCGAAAAAGCTTTTCCCAAATCTCAAGAGCAACATTGAACGTCCGCTCCGCTACACGCCCGACGGACAGGATTTTGTCATCGAAAACGGCGGCGAGTTTTTCAACCGCCCCCTCTACGGCAGCAACACCGCCTTCCGCGTCGATGCCGGCGACATGCCCGAGTTCGCCCTCTACCTTCCCGGGCGCGGCGGCAATCTCCGTTTCGGCATCCGCACCGTCAGCGGCAAAGCCAAGTGGCTCCACGAAACCGCGAGCATAACGGCTCGTTACCGTCCCGGTGAAATGCTCTACGAAATCCGCGACCCGCTTCTGGGTAACAACGCTGTGCTTCACGTCCGCGCCATCGCGCTCCACCAAACTGACGGCCTCATCGTCCGTGTCGATGCGGACAATCTTCTCCCTTCCGAAAGCATCGAACTCCTCGCCACCTACGGCGGGGCAAACGGACAACGCGGCAGGCGCGACGGCGACATTGGCACCGAAGCCGTGCCCATTGGCGAATATTTCCAACTTTCCCCCGAAGCTTGCCGCGACAACCGCTATGAAATCGACGCCGCGCGCGCCCGCTTCACAATGCGCTCCGTCGCGACCAACGCCACGCTAACAGGCCAATTTCCCGCCGCCGCCAAACTCGCTGTCGCGGATGCTTTCGCATACGGCAATGGCACGGGTTGCCAACCCGTGGGGTTGGAAAGCTCCGCCCCCATCCTCATTTCTGCCACACCGCTGGGCGCAAACACTTCCCTTTATTTCTGCATCCAGCGCATCAATGACCAAGACGCCGGACGTGCCACTGCCAGTGACTTGGCTGAATATCAAAACGTCACCACGCATGACCGCCTCGACGCGAAACCCGCGTCCGTTGCGATCCCGCTCGCGCCCCCTTTTACATCGGACGAGCTTCCTCAAATCTTCGACGATACTGCGCAACACTTTGCCACACTCCGCAACCAAATCGCCGTAGATACGCCCGATCCGTTTATCAACGCTTCTGTAGCCGCCCTCAATGTCGCCACCGATGCCACTTGGGACGAGCAACTTGGCGCGGTCATGCATGGTGCTATTGCGTGGCGCACGAGACTCCTCGGGTGGCGTGGTCCCTATTCGATGGATGCTCTTGGCTGGCACGATCGCGCACGCCGGCATCTCGCGTATTGGGCCACGCGTCAAAATACCGGACAAATCCCCGACAAGCTCCCGCCTCCCGACGAAGACGCCAACCTCGCCCGCAGCGAAACCGCGCTTCATTCCAACGGCGACATGTCCAACTCCCACTACGATATGAACACCGTCTATATCGATGCTCTTTTCAGGCACATTCTTTGGACGGGCGACCTCGATTTCGCGAAACAAGTGTGGCCCGTCATCGAGCGTCACCTCGCATGGGAATACCGCCTCTTCCGTCGCGAGTTTGGTCCCGAAAAACTTCCACTCTACGAATCCTACGCGCAAATCTGGGCAAGCGACGACCTGCAATACAACGGAGGCGGCACCACCCACGGCACCGCATACGTTTATTATCACAACAAACAGGCCGCACGATTGGCGCACGCACTCGGCGGAACCGACAAGGCTACCGCCTACGAAAAGGAGGCCGCGCTCATCGCCCGCGCCGCGGAAAAATATCTTTGGCTTCCTGAACAAGGCATGTTCGCCGAATACCGCGACCTCCTTGGTAACCAACTCGCGCATCCCAGTGCGGCGCTGTGGAGCTTTTATCATGCGATGGACTGCGGCCTTTTCACACCTGAACAAGCCCGCTCCGCCGTGCGCTATGCCAACACGCACTATCACGCAATTCCCGTGCGCGGGCCTGGTGTGCCTGAGGACGAAGACTACCAAGTTCTCCCGACCACCGACTGGATGCCCTACAGTTGGTCAATAAACAATGTCGTCATGGGCGAAAACATCCATACCGCGCACGCCTTCTGGAAGGCGGATCGTCCCGAGTATGCGTTTCGCCTCACAAAGAGCGCACTTCTAGCCAGCATGTTCATGGGCATCTGTCCCGGCAACGTCGGCACGCTCAATTATCTCGATGTCTATCGCCGGGAATCACAACGCGACTTCTCCGACGGTGGCGGTGTGACTGCGCGTGCCATTGTCGAGGGACTATTCGGCATCCAACCCGATGCGCTCGCAAAGACGCTCACCATCACACCCGGCTGGCCTGCGAAGTGGACACACGCCGCGCTCCGTCATCCCACCGTATCTGTCTCATTTGAGTGTGCTGCCGACACTGACACCTACATCGTCACACAAAATTTTTCCACGCCTCAAACGCTGCGGCTTCAGCTACTCCCGCGTGGGGGTGTTCCAGATGTGACTATCAACGGGAACCCCGCGCCCGCGCCGCGCTGCATTGACACGCTCACTGGTGTTCGCCTCGAAATAGAAATTCCCGATTCCATCGCTGCCACGCGCGCCGAAATCACCATCAATTGGCCGGTGACTAAAGGTGACCCCCGCGCATTCGTCGCATATCCTGCTTGGAGCACTGACCGCAGTGTTTCCGACAAGAAGGCTAAGCCAATCGCGGAGCCCTTTGACTGGCACAAGTCTCTTCCCAAAAAGACAAAATTCACAAATGTGCCGCTCGCGCCGTATTTTAACGACAGTGTTACGCAAATCTTCAAAAATGAATACCGCTCACCCCGCTCGCCGCATGTCTCGCTTGCGATGCCAATACAAGGCATTGGTGCGTGGGCCGGCCACGTTCACGCCACCGCCGAAATTGATGACATCGGTTTGCGCGCGCTCGCCGCGAAAAACAACAACCTCATCCGCATGCCCAACGGCGTGACCTTCGCAACACCCGGCGATAAAACGGCTCACAATATCCTCTACACTGCAATCTGGAACAATTACCCAACACAAGCAGTCATCCCGATTGAAGGCCGCGCGCGCCATGCGTATTTTCTTATGGCCGGATCGACCTACTGGATGCAATCACGCATCGACAATGCCGAACTCATCGTCACTTACGCCGACGGCACAACGGCGCGCCTCGCGCTCCGCAACCCCGACACTTGGTGGCCTATCGATCAAGACTTGTTCTATGATGACTACCAATTTCACTGTGCCACACCGCCGCTTGCGCGCATCGATCTGAAAACAGGCAATATCCGCATCCATGACAAGGAAACCGTCAAAGGCACAGGCCGCCGCATCCCCGGCGGCGCGGCGACCGTGTTGCATCTTCCTCTCGATCCAGACAAGGAACTCCGTTCGCTCACCCTTCGAACTCTGGCCAACGAAGTGGTCACTGGTCTTATGTCCGTGACACTCGAGCGTCCAAATTAAAAATATGCCAGATCCAAGATGCCTGCAGTTATTAGACGAATATATCCAACACCGAGGAAGTAACACGATCTTGCAAAAAACGCTCGACCGCTCCGCGCATGGGGCGCGCTCCGAGGGTTTTGTGAACGCCTTCGCGCAGGATTGCCTCGATGTCGTCGGGCGTGACTGCCAACTCATGCCCGAGTTTTTGCAGGCGTGCCAATTCCTTGGCGATCATGGTTTCGCAAATTTCGCGCTGAATTTCGAAGCTCAATCTTGCGAACACGATTTTCTCTGTCATGCGCCCGACCAGTTCGGGGCGAAGTTGCTGACCGACCCTCGCAAGCACCGTGCGTTCGATTGACGCAAATGGCGCAGACTGCATCCGCATTGCCTCCGACGCGCCGATATTCGAGGTGAACACCACATAAAAACTTGAAAGATTTTTTCGTTCGCCGGTGGCAAGCGTGATGTTCGCCTCATCGAGGATTTGCAGGAACAAATCGAGCACGAGTGGATGCGCTTTTTCTACTTCGTCAAAGAGCAGCGTGCCACAATCCTCTTTCGCCAGTGCGCGGCCAAGTAAGCCGATGTCGCCGACTTTTTCGCCGATTAGTTTTTCGACCGACGATTGGTTTTGGTATTCCGACATGTCGAAGCGAATCGGCTTCGCCCCGTCGAAAAGATACCCCGTGAACGCATTTGTGATTTCCGTTTTCCCCACGCCGGTCGGCCCGACAAACAGAAACGAACCTTTCGGACGTCCTGGATGCGCGAGGCCGAGTTCGCCACGTCGCAACACCGACTCGACGCGTCTGATGACATGCGATTGTCCCTTGATATGCTTGTGCAGATGCGCGCCGAGATTGCGAAGTTGTTCTCGGCGCTCCTGAAACCATCCTGTGTCATTTTCCAGATTTATAGTCATTCAAAAATCTCCTTATCGAAACCACCCGCTTACACGCCCATCGGCTTCGCGCGGCGGCAGCGTAACCCTCCGAAACCCCATTTCGCAATGCTGCACGACCGCCTGAAACTTCCGCAGCCGCCGAAACTCATGAGGCTCGATGTAATACTTTTCTTCCTCGGAAACCGATGTGGTGCGCTTGCCCGCCGAATAACCATAGGTGCGCTTCCTGTATTTCTTTTTGCCGAGCGTGTCGGCGGCGATTTTGGCCGACTCCTCATCGGCGGCCTTGAACATGACGCGGTTCGCCATGTTCGCTATAAAAACCTTCGCCTTCTTCTCGTCGCCAATCGGCGGGATGAGCGACGTGTAGGATTGCGTCGCGGCCACGACCGTCGCCTTCGCCTCGCGCATCACGTCCACGACATTGTAATCGCTCGTGCCGTCGTGGTTCGCCGTGACGATTTTCTGCGCTTCGTCCGCCCACAGGACGAGCAGGTTGTCGCCCGCGCGCGCCTTTGACGGACGATCAAAGCGCAACAGCACATGCGAATAAAACGCGAGCTTGAGCAGTGTGTGAATATATCTCCGTTCCGTTTTGAAACGCTGCGGAATCGAAATACAAATCACCTTTCCACGGTCGATATCCGAAAACGAAAGCGTCGATTTTTTCGGACAAAACACCCTCGCGATGTCCGGCGGTGTGAAGTGCTTTAGCCGATTCGCGAGCGTGCCACGCACGCCGCCCAACTGCTCTGCGGGCTGGCTGGCGATTTGCGTGTGGTAATGATCCATCAACTCGCGCGACTCCGGTGTGTTTCTGTCATCCAGCATGTCGATGATGTCCTGCATCTCGTCATCCGATGAGAGCAGATCATAGGCATTGTTAAGAGTGACGTCCATGCCGGCGCACGCCAGCGCTTGAAACGCAAACCCCATCTGTATTTCCGCCTGCGTTTTGAAAAACGACTGGTCTCCATCCTGCCCGAGCGAGGACGCCACATCGCACACATCCTTCGCCTTCGCAGAGTAGGGCAGCCGCGCATCGTCCAGATAATTAAACGTGTGCGGTGGCTCCCAATCGGCGGGTGCGCCGTCTGGTCGCACTTGCAACAAAATCAAATCCTCCTCGCGTCCCAAATGCCGAAACATTGCCGAGAGCGTTTCCCAATAAAGCCCCTTGTCGTCGATGCAGATGCCGCCCCAATTCGGACAATTTTTCGAGACCTGCCAGAGCATCGCGTTGATTGCCGAGAGCGTTTTGCCGCTGCCTGTTTCACCGGTGACAAGCCACCCGCGACAAAAATCATTCAGCGACCACGAGAAACCGCCCAGCGTCAAAATCGGTTTCGCGCGCAAACGTCCGGGCCGCGCACTCACGCCGCACGCCACTTGCCAGATTGCAAACACGCCAAACACCGCCGACATTGCCCATGTTGCGCTTGGCGACATGCCGATGCGATGCACGGCAAGCGCGCAACCGAGGCTCACAACAGCGAGGATAAAATGACTCGACATGAATCAAACAATGATGCCCAAAATCGTAATTCCCGGCTTGGATATTTGGCTCATTTTCAGGGACGAACGGCCCATTCGCGTTGTTTCATTGAGTCTTCACATTGATCTCCACGGCTAAAATTACGGGTGTCGTCGCATCGGTGTATTTTTCCGTCGTTTCGCAGAGTTCCCGAAAGGTGTTAGATTCGATGGCGATAACAACACCGGCAAGATTGTAACCCCGCACGGCGACTTCATGGCGCGAGAAGACCAGGTGCAGGCGTTCATATTTGGAGTCATCGTCAGCGGACTCGGCACCCGGCGTGAACCCCACTCCGTGAAAGCTCCCCCACGGGAGCGCCCAGCAGCGTTTGTTCATCTTCATAATGCGCAGGAAACGCACCGGCGGTGTTGATGGTTGCTTTTCCGATTTCCCCGGTTTCGCGGACGCGATGCTGCCGTTCGCCGATTGCGCGATGCGGCGTTGTTCGATTTGTTCTCTCAGGCTCATATTCGTATTCCTCTATTTGTTGATTGTTGCTGTTGTTGGGGAAGGGGTGGCGACACCCATTGCCGGACTGATTCGTGCAGGCGTTCCTGCGCTTGCAGCGTCAACCGGTGCTGATGCTCCTCCATAAGTCTTTCGCGCAGGCGCGCAGTGGTCGCCTCGTCGGGCCTGATCGACAGCGCGAGTTCGCGGTCGGATTCGCGCTCCACGTTCAGACGTAGCGCTTCCTTGTCGCCGGTGAACACGACGACTTTCCGACGCCCTCGCGAGATTCCAACATACCATTGCTGGCGGTTGATCGGCGCTTGCTCGGCGTCGTGGGAAACGAGCACGGTGTCGACGGTTTTGCCCTGTGAGGCATACGAAGTCACCGCGTAACCGGGCACGAACATTTTCTGCGCCGACGAGAGTGTTTTTATCGTGCCAACGTCGTCTCGGACACGGATGCTTTTGTCTTTTAACACACGACATATCGTCACCAGTTCGCCGTTCCTTATCGGGGTTCCTTCGATTGAGTCTCCATTAAATTTCATCAGCAGCCGATCCCCGCGCGCCAACTCCTGTTGATGCGTCTTCACCACCACAAACCTGTCCGCGTAGCGGTTGCTTACCGTCGTGGTTCGTTCGTCTTTTTCCAGGGTCACGCCGCGCTCATCCGCGCCGACTACCTCGCAGCAGTCACCGCGTTTAAACCGCCCGTAATCGCGCACAAACCACACCTTCGTATCGGCGGCATAAAACCGGGCATCGCGTTTCTGTGCCTCGCTCAAATCAAGTGATTGCAGCGACTCGATTGCCGTGCCCTCACCCAGCTTGCCCTCATTTTTCAAGCGTTCGCGGATCGCCGCATTCGCAGCGCGCACCTCGGCCCAAGTCTGGGCGACGGCGAGCACTTTTTCGCCGCGATAAAGCGCCGCGCAATACTCGCGCGCCAGCTCCGTCATGCGCTCCTTCGCGTCGAGTTCGCGGATGCATCCGAGCGCGTCCAGTTTGTCGAACGAGTCCGCCAGGCGCCCCTCGGATGCGGCCTGCACCGCCGAGCGGTATTTCTTGATGAATGTTTTTTCCTTTCGCGACTGCGCGGCTTGCGGGTCCTGGCGTCGAATCGAGCGCAGATGCACCGTTTGCAAATTCGTGTGCAGCTCGATTGCGCGCAGCGCATCCGATGCCGCGACCGCGCCTTGCTGCCGTGTGTCACCCGACAGAATCAACCTCCCGCCGCACGCCTGCACCCGGTCGATCAACGCGCGCATGTCGCGCCCGCCGACCTGCCCGGCCTCATCGACGATCACGACCGCGCCGCGCCGCAAATGCGCGTCAGCCCCGCCGACGATCAACCGTGCAAGCGTGTTTGCCTTCAGTCCCTCCCGGCGCAAATCCTCCGCCTGCTGGTGTTGCGGGGTGACAATGAACACCGGATGCCGCGCCACTTGCAGTCCGCGCACCACCTCGCGCAACGTGAAACTTTTGCCCGTGCCCGCGCCGCCCTGAAACACCGTGATGAAATCCTCGCTGCGCAAAATGCGAATCACCGCAGTGCGCTGCTCCGCCGAGAGCCCCGCCCCCGGTTCGTGCGTTGCATTGAATGCGTCATGCTCGAACATCCCGCCTTGCGCGTCGATGACAAGCGACAACTCGCAGGTCAGCGCCTCGCGCGAGGTCAACTTGCGCGACTTCGCATCGCGGACGTAATCGCGCTCCGACACTTGTTTCTCCACGTCGGAAAGACTGAAGTTTTCACCGCGGCCACGCTCCAGCGCGGCGGACATCAACTCGTAGTCGCCGACGACCGAGCGGCGCTCAAACAAGTGTGCGTCCGCCCACGTCACCAATGCGGACAGGTCGGTTTTCTCGGACGGCAGCGGAGGCGGCGGCACCGTCAACTTTTCCGGGGCGAGACTGGCCAAGGCCGAGCGTTCGGATTTCGGCATTTCCGCGGACCAGCGCGGGCGCAGTTGCTCCGCCGGCATGTTCTTGATTTTGCGACGTCGCTTGTCGTGCGCCACCTGCTCGCGGAGCGCCTTTTCGTTGCCGCG
This sequence comes from Ereboglobus sp. PH5-5, assembly GCF_029504805.1. Lineage (NCBI taxonomy): Bacteria > Pseudomonadati > Verrucomicrobiota > Opitutia > Opitutales > Opitutaceae > Ereboglobus > Ereboglobus sp. PH5-5. The sequence continues at coordinate 134,322 of NZ_JAQFIT010000003.1, forward strand.
CAGTCCTTCTTCCCCGATGCGCTTTTTCGTCTCCGCGTCGATCTGTTGATGTCGCTTGGAAAACCGGGCGACCACGCTTTGCGGCACCCCTTGAATTTCAAATCCGGTTGGCGTGTTGGCGATGTCATAGCCGAGTTGCCGGAGGCCTTTTGCCAATTCGTGATAGTAGAGATTTTCCGCAAACTTTTGCGCCCGATACATGCCCGTCGCATGAAGCGCCTTCCACTTTTCCTCGGCAAAATCATAGGTCGCGTTGAACACCACGCAGTGCGTGTGCAAATGGGGGTCGAGTTCCCGGCTCGTGTCATGCCTGAACAACGCGGCGGCAACCCCGCCGGTGACACGCTCGCCATTCGCGCCGCCTTTGCGCACGCGCGTTTCTGCGAACTTTGCAAGCTCGTCCATCATCACGCGCGCCGCGTGATCGTGGAGTTCGACAATGCGGGCATCTTGATACAGCGCGACCACCGAAACCGACTTTGGCGGACTGATTGTGAAGTCATAAAACACGCGGCGATTCGACACCGTGTGCCCGCCATCCCGACGCGTCGTATTGTGCCGCATGGTCAGGCGCTGGCCCGTGTCGGGATGAAAGCCCTGGCACATCGCGAGAAACTTTTCCTCGGTGACAACGCCCTCCAAGCCGAGCATCGACGCGGCGATGCCACGCCACTGACCGGCGACCACATGGCCGTCCATGTAGTAATCGCCAACGGCCAGATGCTCGCGAAAATACCCGAGCGCGTTGGCGAGATTCAACTGCGGCTTCGGACTCAGCACGACGGCACCTCCATCGCGACATGCGCGTGAGTAATGCGGACAGGCCGCGCGCACTCGAAACGCACATGCGTTTTTTGTAAGCAGGACGCCTCTCCCCTTGCGCAAGGGCGCAATGTTTTTTTCAGGGTTTTCATGCACCGCAACATACCGGCGGCGTGCGACGCTAAATAGAGGACGCGCGAGCGTCCGGTTTGTCCTGATTTTTGTATCCCAATTTTGGATGCATCCGACCGGCACGAAAACGCGCCGCGTCCCTTCGTCCCAGGGGGACTTGTTTCGCGGCGCGCCATCGTGCGTTGGCGGAATGCGACCACGGCACACGCGAGGAGATGCGGGCGCGTTCCTCGCGGTCGCCACGCCTCCAGTAGCCTCCGCAGGCCGCCTGCATTCCTCGGCGGACTGCTGCGGCCTTCCGGCTGCTTCCCGCTCTGAACGACCCGCAACTCCTCGCGGGCCTGCCGCCAAATCGCGACACGCGCGGAAATCAGGGCATCGACATCACGAATCGCCCACGCGGGGAATGGAAAAACCTCTGCCCTGGGTTCACCATTTTCACACGCCGTCAAGGTTGTCCGCTCCTTCGTCGCGGCTCCACCACGGCGCGCTCCGCACATGCTCCGCGCGCCTTTGACCTGGCGTGCCCGAGGTTGGTGAAATCGGGCAACACCGGATGCCCCGGCACTTCGCCGGAAGCGGACGTTGGACGATTTCGTTTATCAACATGAACTCATCAATCGCTCAAGACACCGGACTGACACGCGTCCAACTGGCACGGCTCGCACGCGCTAAGGCGATCAAATCATTGAAGGCGGAATATCTCAAACCCGATGAGGTCGTTTACGCCATTCTGCGGCACGTCTCAAAATCAGGGACAACCCGTTTCATTGACTTGTATATAATCGACGGCGGCCTTCCGTATCGCATCACCAAACTCGCAGCCGATGCGATTGCCATTCGCTACGACAGAAGGCGCGACGCCATCCGGGTCATGGCAGTCGGACTGGATGCCGCCGAGCACGTCGTGAGCGACCTTGCATGGCATCTGTTTGGCAACTGCGACGCGCTGAAAAGACGGTGGCTGTGAACGCCAGTGCGCGATTTGCGCACGCGCGGAAACTGGTCGGCATTCCCCGTGTTTTATCAGGGCAACTGTGTCCAAGCATTTTCCATGTTGGCCGGTTGCCCGCATTTTTGAGGCTAAGAAAAACGGCACGAAAACCCGTGCGCTCGCACACGCGTATCCAATCGCACCCGGCATTGAACTTCCTGCCCGCTGTGTGGGTTCCGCCAGCTTGCCACACCCGTCAATGTAGTCGCGGCGGGACGCGCCCACCGCGCTCCACACCGGACGCCTCCGCACTGGCTCCAGCGTCCTTTGACTGGGTGTGACGTTGGAACGGCGTAAATCGGGCAGCGCCGGACTAACCAGCATGTCGCTGGAAACGGAGGCCGCGCGATTCCGCATCACGCATGAAAAACAAAACACCGACATTCAGGTCGCTGATCGAACAACTCATCCATTACCAGGACGCCCACAAAGTCTTTTCAGCATTCACCACGCTGGCCGCCTGCGCCCTCGCGCACGGCACGCGCGAAACCGAATATCTCGAAGAAGCCAAACGCTGGAACAGGGATGAGCTGAACATATTCAGCCACGCGCTTGCCGCGCTGGTCTTGGAAATGGAAGACCAGCCATTCACCGACCTGCTCGGAAGCCACTACATGGAACTCGCCCTCTCGCACAAAAGCCAGCAATGGAACGGCGAGTTTCACACCCCGCAGAACATCTGCGAAATGATCGGCCACTTGGTCGCCGGCGACACGGCAATGCCCGCTGAAGGCCCGATCACACTTTGTGAACCGGCCTGCGGCGCGGGGGCGATGATAATGGCCTTTGCGAAAATGCTTCCGCCCGAAACCCGTCCGCGATTGCGAGTCACCGCCATCGACATCAGCAAGACCGCCTGCGACATGTGCTTTATCAACACCACGCTTTGGGGAATCCCCGCCGAGATTATCCACGGAAACACACTCAGCATGGAGCTCTTCGCATCGTGGAAAAACATCCACTGGATAATGCGCGGCACCCTGCATCTGCTCGCTCCGACGCGCGCGAAATCTGTCGCGGACGGGAATCAAAAAATCGGTGCCGAAACAGCCGTGCCCATCGACGCTGCCCTCATTTCATCCGAAATCGGACAACAGGGGCAACCGCCGTCACCGGAAAAAACCGAGCAAATCAAAATGGCACTTGGACAGCAAATGTTCGACTTCGCATGAGCGCGATAACCGGACTCCGCGATCCGCGCCTCCATCACCACGCGTCAACACCGAGAAAACCGCACATGCGGTATTGGTATAAAGCTGCCCTCTGCGTGTTCCGTCACGATACCATACGCGCTCGACCTAACCGGAGAATGACCGTGTTGTTATTGACATAAAAGCACCATAAGCCCTTTTGATTCAGGCTCGGCATGAATACTCTTCACGGCCTGAATTTGAAGATTACCGAGCTTCAACTCACTCCAATCTTCCGTCATGTTTGCTTCACCTATACCGCTAAAAAACGTGTATAATTTTGATGTATCCGGTATGGATTTGTGAGGCGGGATAAAATTCCGCCATTTTTGCGAGCCAAACTGGTAGTCAACGCGCAATTTTGGGAGCGGCCCAGGCAATCCTAAATCAAGTTCCGGACCGGCATTCTTTTGTTGAGCAGGTTTGAGACGTTCCGAAAGCCATATCAGGCAACATACAGTATCCGTCAAATCAACCATGCGTCGCAGTGCTGCCTCATGTGATGCGTTGAATTGTTGAGCAATCTCACTTGCCACGGACATGTCCGGTGGCCGTTCTGCAATGGCAACAGTGAATTCATCCACAGGCATCAGGAGTTCACCAGCGCCTACGTGGCACAATTGCTCTAACTCTGCATGAATTCGATCATGATTCTGGGCCTGTCGCCGGTGTTGCACCTGTTCGAAGCAATCTGGGAAAAACGTATGTGCGATTTCGTGACAAATTGAAAAGCGCCGGCGCGTTTCTGGCGCATCGCTAGCATACTCGATCTGCAAGCGACAATCCGGAAGCGGCATCAGTCGAGCTTCCGCCTTGATATCTTCATTCGCGCAGCGCACTTCGATTCCGTGCAATTCCGCCAGTAGTTCGGGGTCAAATGGGACCTCGTTCCATCCTTGGGTTTTTGCATCAGCGACCATTGTCCGTGCTAAGCGTCGAATAGTTTCCTGCGGTATCTCATTTGGCTGCGCTTTGTGTTTCATCAGTGCCACCACTGAGGCATTCATCCACGTCCTGCCATGACGATCCGTGAAGAACTCGAACGATCTGCGATTAGTCATTCTTCCTCCGCGCATCGAAATTCATCTTAATGGTCTTATATAAAAATTCCCAATCAGTCGCAGTTTTAGGGGCACCATCTCGCTCCTGCATAGCGTAACAACCCTGCACAACAGCCTCGTCGATTTCCATCCCTTGCTTGCGTGCCTTTTCGAGGAAATCAGCCAATCCTTGATCTAGCTTTTCAGGCACAATTGATCGACTTACCGCCACAGGCTTGTCCAGCAAATCTGCTATCGTCACCCCCAGGGTATTGGCGATTTTTCTTAGTGTCTGAAGATTCGGATTTATTGAATTGGTATCGGAATTTTCCAATTGTGAAAGCAGTCCAATTGATACCTCCGCCTTTTCTGATAATTGCGGTAGAGTAAGTCCCGATTTTAAACGAAGAGATCGAATGCGCACGCCTATAGCCATACAGATGAATATGCAGATTTTTTCATTAAAATGAAGAAAAAATGATTTTTTTTCAAAAAAACTTGACTCCACGGCTTCATTTAAATGAAACATCTGTAAATAAAGTTCATTAAATTATGTCAAATCGCGCAAAATCACTCTCTAAGAAAGATGGGAAAGCCTTTCTCCAATCGGCATTTGCAAGCGAACAAGCGCTTGTTAATGCCAAGCTCAAAGCCTCCGAGCACATCACCCACAATGGAGACATGGGTGAGCATAACGAACAGCTCTTCATCGACTTGCTGCAAAAATATCTCCCTAACCGCTACACAGTCGCAAAGGCGATCATCCTAGACAGCCTTGGGCATACGACAGACTCGATCGACATCGTAATTTTCGACCGCCAATACACCCCAACTTTGCTGGATAAAGAAAAGCATCGCTACGTCCCAGCCGAGGCAGTTTATGCAGTGTTTGAGTGCAAGCCGACCATCAACAAAGGATACTTGGAATACGCAGCGGACAAAGCTGCCAGCGTTCGCCGCATGCACCGCACCTCTGTGGAGATTCCCCATGCGGGCGGCTTGTATAAGCCCAAACCACACATAGATATTGTCAGTGGCATCCTTGCACTTGATATTGATTGGAGCGATGGATTCGGCGCTTCGTTCAAAAAACTACATACCAAGTTGACGGGAGAGCGCCGCTTGGACTGTGGTTTGGCGGTAAGCGGGGCAAGCTTTGATACATTCGATAACACCTATACGTTCGGGCCGAAGGCCAACGCTTTGGTTTTCTTTCTTTTTCGCCTGTTAAAGCGTCTTCAATCGGTCGGCACTGTGCCTGCCATAGACTGGGCCGCTTACGCCCAACAACTTTCTGAATAATCACCAACTCACAATCAATATGTTCGACTACGACCAACAACTCAAAAAATTTTACGAGCGTAAAATCAAACTTCCGCCTGATATGCGTTCGATGCTGCTGGATCACCGGAAAGCGAACGCGGATCGCCTGATCGCCCGCTTGGGAGAACGCAGCCCCAAAATCTGCATAGGCGAGGCCAACTTTCGCAGCCAAGGATCGTTCGCAATGAATACCGTCATTCAGACACGATTTGTTAACGAAGAATATGATATTGACTATGGTGTCGTTATCCGCCGCTCCCAATTAAAAAACAAAGATGGATCCGAAATGACGGCGCAAGAAGTTCGAGAGATGGTTCGCGATGCCCTGAAAGATGATCGGTTCAAGCGACAGCCCAAAATAATGAGCAATTGCGTGCGTGTCTTTTACGCGGATGAAGACGACTATGCGCATCATGTAGACATTCCTGTGTATAGAGAATACGAGGACGATAACGGAAAAACCATCACTGAACTGGCCGGCCAAGGGGGCTGGTGTGTTTCAAATCCCACGCGCGTTAACGAATGGCTAGAAACCGTGGTTAAGGAAAAAAACGAACAATCAGAAGACTCGGGTAGCCAGATGCGTCGAATGATCAAATGGTTAAAGCGTTTCTGCCGAAGTCGTAACGCAGAGACAGACACCAAGTGGGATCTACCAAATGGCATGAAGCTCACTATGTTAATCGTCGAGTGTTTTTGCGCAAATAAACGTGATGACACTGCATTTTACGACACCCTCGTGGCTTTGAAAAACCGCTTGGTTTGGAATCTCGAAATTGAAAACCTAGCGGACACAGGTTGTCCAAGAGCCAAACTTACAAAGAGCAAAGCTGATCAAAACGTGTTGAACTTGCGAGCGCGCATTGGTGAAGCACTTGAATCCCTGATCGTGCTTTTCCAGCATGATTGCGATGAGCCAAAAGCAAGACGTGCGTGGGACTGGGTCTTTCAATCGGATGGATTCCTCAAAGAACAAGAGGATGAGGCAAAAGATGAAGCAAAACGCCAAGCGCTTCTTGAAAAAGCGGCCATCCTCTCCACAGGAAACGCCGGCACAGACTGCGCTGGCCGTATTGTGACAGTATCGACAGCGGCTGTCCCCAACATAGCGCACGCATTCTATGGCGACTCGTTCCATTATTCCCTTAAATAGAAGCCGCCATTATCGCCACTTTGTTTTGCAGTCTTTGCTCGTCCCGAAGCATTTTCCTGGATTCAAATGTAAGTTGCATCGTGGAAAATTAGACTGTGTTGGAGAAATACAACCCACCGATTATTCAAATAAATATACCATTCGCATTCAGTATAAAGAATGGGAGAGCCCTCAAGTGCGAATCTTGGCACCATATATCGAGCCAAAGACAGAAATCCACATGTATGGCAACGGCATCCTTTGTCTTTATCATCCGCCCACCCAGCCGTGGTCAGGAGCCTATGATCTCCATAAAACAATCATTCCATGGATTGCTGAATGGCTGGTTTATTATGAATTATACTTAATTGATGGAAAATGGATTGGGCCAGCCATTCCGCACGATACGATTTAACACTATGCCTCGGTTCAAAACACATCTTCTGATTGGCGCTGCCACTGGAGCAGCCTACAGTTTAGCAAAACAAACCAGTCGCCAGAATCCGCACATGGAGTGTTCCTTAGAAATCTGCCCTGTTCATATTGCGGCAAGTGCGGCAGCAGCAGCAATAGGTAGCTGTATTCCAGATATGGTTGAACCGGCCAATAGAAAAACAGGCCCTAACCATCGAGGGAGCCTGCATAGTTTTTTGAGCATGGCAATAGGCATTAAGACTACTCATTTTTTAGCAACTTGCGAAACAGAATCAACGCCCATGCGATGGGTGGCAGATCTAGCAGGTGCTTTCTGTGCAGGGTATGCTTCTCATCTAGCCGCAGATGCCTTCACGCCCAAAGGATTGAGTCTTATCTGCAAGGGGTTCTGACCCGTTGGTGAATGGGCATATACACTTAATACTGCGTGAGATGTTGTTTCAGTATTAAAATTGTATAGTTATATAAAGTTAATTAGCTGCCCGCTGCGTGTTCCGTCACGATACCACACCCGTCAATGTAGTTCCGGCTTCGACAAAGCTCGCCGGACTCCACACCGGACGCCTCCGCACAGGCTCCGGCGTCCTTTGACTGGGTGTGCTTTCGGAACCGCGTGAATCGGGCATGGCCGAAGACACTCCGGCATGTCGCCGGAAACGGACTGCGCCTGATTCCGTCAAACATCATGATTACATGCGAAACGACGTTCGATTTGGAACTCCTCAACCTGCCCAAAGGCCGCAAACTCACGGCACTGCGCATCGAATTGATTCACAATATCAACCTCGGTGAAACCGCGACCTTTCGTTTTTTACGGGGCTATTTAACCGCATCGCTCTGGGCCTCGACCGACGACGAAGGCGAACCGTTCGACAAGGATTTTGGCATAACCTCCATCGCCACCGAATCCCTCTTGAGCGCATGGGCGGAGTGCTCGCGATTCATGCGCGAAAACGAAACCGATCTGACTCATCTCGACGATGATCGCAACGGCCACAACTTCTGGCTCACGCGCAACCATCAAGGTTCCGGGTTTTGGGACGAGCGCACCGACGACGAATCCGCCGAATACGCGATGCAGCAACTCACCCATGCCAGCCACGGGTTCGGCGAAATCGACCTCTACATCGGCGATGATCGCAAACTTCACTTCAGCAACGAAAGGAGTGTGGCATGAGCGCGAGACTCCACGCATATCTTTTCAAACTACGAGGCCGCCCCGTGTTCTTCAAACGGAGCCGGTTTTGTGGCGCACTTTGGGCGACCGAACGAGGAGACTGCCCGTTTAGCTCCACGGGGTATTATTCACTGTCCGGGTTCACACATCATCCGATAAGCGAGATTGATCCCCGCCATCCAACCGAAATCGTCACGCAAAACCTCCTCGAATCACTCGCCGCAGAAAACGACCGGCAGCGCAAAACCGCGCTTGGAGAAGCCCGGCGCATGGCGCAACAATGCGCACTCAAACGACACCATGCCATCTGTCAGAGCTCGATTCGTTCGAGCGCGGAACGAGCCATGCACTATGGCTTCTTCGCGAGCGACGCACAACGCACCGAACTCTGGCAGGCGGCATACCGGCTCTATCATGAATTGACCGAATCCGGTCATTACACCCCTGACAAAATCGGGCGAATCTCGGGTTGGAGCGAAATCACCTGCCGCCGATGGCTTGAATTTACCAAGGCGGAATTTGCCTTCCTGCGCCACCTCATGTCAGGGAATTTTTCCACGGAAGGATTCCCCCGGCACATGCTCGTCCGTCTCGGGCATGAGTATTTCGACCTGCCACCCAAGCCAGGCGGCGAACCGGTGATCGCAATCCCGACAATCACCGCCGAAATGTCGCTCGAAATTGAGGAGCTCGAAGCTGACTCCGCCACCGAGTCTAAAATGGATGAGGTGGACGACGGTGAAGACAACACAAACGCCATTGAGGGTAGTGAACTTCAGAACGCTCCTCCGCCGGAGACTCCCAAAATCGAACAACTGTGCCTCTTTTGACAGGGCGTTATTATTGCGCCATGTTCGTAACACTTCATAGCTTGGCTCGCAACAAAAGCCGCTGCTGCTGTCTGGCGAGATCGGATGGCAAATGGCCCGACAGGGCTTCGCTGGAAGAATCATCCCTCATTAATTCGCGAATCGCACCAGTCACAACCGCATCCCCCGAAATCAGGCGGCGCGTTCCTCGTTATTAACCAGACATGGCTTGCATGCCACCACGCGCATCCAGATAATTGGTGTAATCCCTTCCCGCCATGCCCTCATATCATCCCATCAAAAACATCCAAAATCCCGAAGAACGCAAACGCACCATCGAAAAACTGCTCCTGCTGCGCCAGCAACTTGACCGGCAGATTCCTCCCAAAACAGCATCCGAAACCCTGCTGATGGCCACATGGAACATCCGGGAATTTGGCGACAACAGACGCGATGAAAGCCTCCATTACATCGCGGAAATCGTCAATCGGTTTGATCTTGTCGCCATTCAAGAGGTCTCTGTCAATCTGGCCGGCCTGCAAAAACTTGTCCGCTTGCTGGGGCACAACTGGGATTATATTGTCACCGACAGCACGGACGGCAGCGCGGGTGGCGGCGAACGCATGGCCTTTCTATACGACAGGTGCAAAGTTTTCTTCCGCAAAATGGCTGGGGAAATCGTGCTTCCAAAGGACAAACTCATCGACCAAAAGCTGCAATTCGCCCGAACGCCATTCAGTGTCGCGTTTCAAGCGGGATGGTTCAGGTTCATTATGACAACAGTGCATATTTATTATGGGACCTCGTCGGCAGTAGACCCTGTCAGACTTGCCGAAATCGACGCCATTGCCGGATTCCTTTCCAAACGCGCCAAGAAAGAAAACGAAAGTTATATTTTGCTGGGTGATTTCAACATCTTCAATCGCGGTGATGCCACGATGACAGCGCTCGAAAAGCGGGGCTTCTACATTCCAGACGCCATCAAAGAGCATCCAACAGACCTGGGAAAGAAAAAGTATTACGACCAAATCGCCTTTAACATAAAACTGGATTCCAAGATGATTGTTTTCTCGGAGAAAGGCCAAAAGGCGGGTGCGTTTGATTTCACCGAAAGCATATATCCGCCTCAAGACCTCGAAATATACCGCCAATATTTTGACGAGAAAAATGTGAAAGGAAAGACAGAGAAACAAATCGAAACCTATTACCTGAGCAAATGGCGCACCTTCCAGATGTCCGACCACCTGCCGTTGTGGGTTGAATTGAAGGTCGATTTTAGCAACCAGTATCTTGCAAAGGTGCTGAAAGAAACAAATTAAAGGGATACCTCCGACGGACAGAGATTCTCCACCAGTCACACCGACCTCATAGTCGGAAGTTCCGAATATTGTCACCGTGTCCCGCGCGCAATTATGTCATGTCTGTGCAATCTGTTCTCGGCCTCGACCCGCTCGGCCTGCGCTCCAGATTGACAGACATGCTTTTCTGCGCCCATCGGGCCACGCTCGCATAAGAACCACAAGGAGGTAAAACTACATGGAGTTACGCCCTGCCCGAAGCCAGCGAATGGCGTCCGTGCGTTGTGTCCGGCTGTTTTTTGCGCCCTGTTTTCCGAAAGAGGCGGCGATTTGCGCGACGATTCGCAGACCGCAAAGCCGACACGGCGGGCGCGACCAGACACTCCGCCACCGCCCGCAAACCACCGAGGCAGGGATCGAAAATCACGCATTACTGAAGATACTTTGAGCAAATCCAAAAAATAGGGCGTGCAAAAGCGGACAGAATCCCCATATTGAGTGACCTGAATAAAGTATTCAATTACTGGATACAAAACGAGATGACTGGCAACCTTAGAAAGAGAGTTTGGTTGCCAGAATGTTGCCAAAATCGTTGTTTTTAGCTTCACTTTCCGGTCAATTCATGCTTTTATCCGCATGTTCTAAACCATTAACAATCAACTAAGTCCGCTAAAACGAGCGACTTGAGTGCAAGCCAAACGCGGGCATCCTGCCCGCAGGTTTGGAGGTTTGTGCGGCGCTGCGCGCCGTCTTGCGGGCAGGATGCCCGCGCTCCCAGGGGGGTTCACGCGATTTTCCATTTGCTCGACTTCGCTCATAAAGATGCGCACATTTTCGCCCACGATTTTGTTTTTCTCATGACCAGCGACCACGAATGTCCCGACCGGCCGACCGGCAAACACATCCAGCTCATGGCCACCTGCCTGTGCGACGCGCTTTTCGACGATGTGGGCGCGGCCACTGTCGAGATACTCGAGCACCTCGGCTGCTCGATTGATTTTCCCGAGGCGCAAACCTGCTGCGGCCAGCCGGCGTTCAACAGCGGCGACTGGAACGCCTCGCGCAAAGTGCTCCGCCATGTGCTCGACACGTTCACCGGCGACGCCCCGTTGATCATCCCCTCGGCCTCGTGCGCCGCGATGATTCGCCACGGCGCGCTGCTCGCCTTCGAGAAGGAGCCGCAAACGCTTCCCGCCGCGCGGAAACTCGCCGGGCGCACATGGGAGCTTGTCGATTACATTGTGAACGGACTCGGAGTCTCCAAGTGGCCGGGACGCGTGGACGCGCCCGCCTCCGTTGTTTTTCACCGTTCATGTCACTCGCGCGGCACGGCGACCGGCGCGGCCGCGGTCACGCTTCTGCGATCCATTGAGGGTTTGCGCGTGCTTGAGTTCGACGAGTCCGAGCAATGCTGCGGTTTTGGCGGCACGTTTTCCGTCACGTTTCCGCACATTTCAAAATCGATGGGCGAACTCAAGCTCGACCATCTGCTCGCCGGCAATCCCGACATGATTGTCTCCATCGACCAAAGCTGCCTGATGAGTCTCGGCGGTCTTGCCGCAAAGGGCGGGCGTCCGGTGAAAACGATGCACATTGCGCAACTGCTGCGCGATTCGTTGCGCGGTGCTGTTGCGAACAGTTCGACTTAACTCGTCGTGACCCGACTCAAATCGAATTGAGTCGGTTTATGTCGCGCCAGGATGCGCCGGCTGAACCTATAATTTTTTCACGGCGTAAGCCATCGCGTCGGCGATGCGCTCGAGCTGCTCGTCGGTGTGCCAGGCCGAAATCGCGGTGCGGATCAAGTCCTTGCCGGGCGGCACCGCCGGCGCGATCGACATGACAGTGAAGACGCCCTTTTCGAGAAGCGCCTGCCAGAAACGGTAAACGCGCTCCTTCGAGCCAAGCACAACGGGGATGGCGGGCGCCTCGCTGCCCCAGGTGTCGAGTTTGAGCGAGTGGAGCATGTCGCGATAGCGCCTGGTGTTTTGCCAGAGTCGCTCGTGATGCTGCGGCTCGGTTTGCAGGACTTCGAGCGCGGCTTGCGCGGCAGCGGCTTGGCCGGGACTGAGCGCGGCGCTGAAAATAGTCTGCTTGGAATGGGTGCGGAGATACTCGATCACCGCGCGGCTGCCGGCGATAAAACCGCCCGTGCTCGAGAGCGATTTCGAAAGGCTGCCGCAGAGAACATCGACGCGGTCATTGAGGCCAAAATGATCGACCGTGCCGCGCCCCTGCCGCCCAAGCACGCCGAAGCCGTGCGCATCATCGATCACGTTGAACGTGTTATAGCGGTCCGCGACGTCGAGAAGCTCGGGGAGCGCCGCGATGTGGCCCTCCATCGAATAAACGCCCTCGGCGACAAACATTTTTGGCGTCGCGGGCGGAAGCGATTCCGCGAGGTCGGCGAGATCGGCGGAGTTGTTGTGCGAAAAGCGCTCCACTTGCGCGTGCGAGAGACGAGTTCCGTCCCAGAGGCTCGAGTGGTTGTTTTTGTCGGCGAGAATGATGTCCCCCTTTTGCGCAAAACAGGCGACTGCGCTCACGCAGGAAAGATAACCGGCGGCGTGCACATGGCAGGCCTCGCGACCGAGAAACGCCGCGAGTTTTTCCTCGAGCTCCAGGTGGTATGCGCGCGAGCCGTTGGAAATGCGCGCGCCGGTGGAACTGGTTCCCCATTTGCGCGTCGCGGCGCAGGCGGCCTCGATGACCTTGGGGTGAAAGGAGAGCCCGAGGTAGTCGTTGCTCGCGAGCATGATCGCGGGGCGCCCGTCGATGGTGATTTCGGTGCCACGCTGCGACTGCATGGCGTGATAATAGGGATCGTATTTCAGGCGCATTTTCGTGACCTGGTCGTCATGACAGCGCGCGAGAATGGGCTTCTTCGATTTCTGGAAAAATGGAAACGACATTGATTGGTTTCGTTGTGGAAAAGGCGCAGGCTCGCGAATCCGCGGCGATTAATCAAAGGCTAATTTGCGAAAGCTCCGCACGCCGCGACCGGCCGCAAAAAAACCCGCCCTTCATAAGGGGCGGGTTCGCTTGAGATTGATTTTGCGCTAGCGGCGCTCCGGTCCGGATTAGAAGCCAATCGACAGGCCGAGGGTGACCCAGAAACGGTTGTCCGGCGTGTCGAGAGGCGTGTTTTCGTTGTTCGCGTAGTGCAGACCGAGCGTGACGGTCGCATTGTCGCGGATGCGATAGGGAATGCTCACGTCGAAGCCGTAGTAGTTGTAGGAATTCTTCTGGCTGGCACCAATCGAGTCGGGAGCCCAGTCGTGGGCGCCAACCGTGCCGAGATAGAACGCAACGTCAACCGACGTGCCCAGCTTCTCGATCGGGAAGCTGTAGCCGACGGAGCCGACCAGCGTGCTGGCCTCCTTGCGGAAGTCGTAATAATAGTAGGCGCTCGCCGACAGGCGGTTCTTTGACCATGTCGCGCCAACACCGAGCTCATACGTCTTCGAGGTTTCATCTCCGGTGGCATCGGGATACCAGTAGTAGGTCGCGACTCCCTCGAGGGAAATCGTCTCGGTCAGGTTGTGCTTGTAACCGGCGTAAATATCGACCTCGTTTTGGGGCCTTTCACCGCGCCAGTCGGAGACGGGCTGCATCGTCCACAAGCCGGCGTAAAAATCATCGACCGCGACTTCGACCGATGGTGTGAACGCGTCGCTCGCGGCCTTCAAACCGCGAAACACATACTGGGATGTATAGCTAAAATCCGTCGTAACTTTATACGAGGTCGCTGACTGTTGCGCGGAAGCCGTAAGCCCGGCAATACCCGCGAGCATGGTGATAAGGATGGCAATTTTTTTCATTGTCTTGATTGTCTGTAGTTAAGTGGAGCAGTCCGCCTGTGCGGGTTTTCGTTGATAGAAAGATATGCGCGCATGGCAACACAAGTCTTTATTTAATCGACCCGTTTGACTCTGCGTGCGAAATATCCGACACAGCATCGCCGCAATCGTTCCGCCCCGCGCGACGGTTTTTTCCCGGCGCCATTTACAAGCCAGTTTCATCAATCCACCCGCAAACAGAAACGCCCGCAACCCGATGATGCGCATCCCGCAAAAACTTCTCGCCGTCATGCAAGCGCTCCGCGCCGTCGGACGCCCGCGCCTCGTCGGCGGCTGCGTGCGCGACTGGCTGCTCGGAATCGAGCCAAAGGATTTCGACATCGAGGTGCCCGGCGCGACCTTCGAGCAAATGCACGCCATCCTCGCGCCCTTCGGCTCGACCGACATCGTCGGCCGCAGCTTCGGCGTGATCAAACTCCGCATCGACGGCGTCGAATACGATTTCTCCCTGCCCCGCCGCGAATCAAAAACCGGCGCGGGACATCGCGGTTTCGCCGTCGCCCCCGAACCCAACCTCAGCGATGCCGACGCCGCCGCGCGCCGCGACTTCACCGTCAACGCCATCGCCTACGATCCCTTCGCCGCCGCCGAAAAAAATGATCCCCGCGCCGGCCTCATCGACCCGCATCACGGCGAGCGCGACCTGCGCGCCCGCGTGCTCCGCCACACAAGCGCCGCGTTCACCGAGGACCCGCTGCGCGTCCTGCGCGCCTTCCAGCTCGCCGCGCGCTTCGACTTCACGCTCGCCCCCGAAACCGTCGCGCTCTGCCGCGCCATCGCGCCCGCCTTCGCCGAGCTTCCCGTCGAGCGCATCTGGGGCGAATGGCAGAAGTGGGCCGAAAAATCCGGGAAACCGTCGCGCGGCCTCGAAGTGCTCGAGCAAACCGGCTGGCTCGCGCACTTCCCCGAACTCGCCGCGCTGCGCGGCACCCCGCAGGACCCGGGCTGGCATCCCGAAGGCGACGTCTTCACGCACACCGCGCATTGCTGCGACGCCCTCGCGCGCCTCGACGACTGGCGCGCCGCCGCCCCACCCCGCCGCCGGGCGCTTCTCCTCGCCGTGCTCGCGCACGATTTTGGCAAGCCCTCCACCACGCAATACGCCGAGCGCCGCGGCAAACTCCGATGGATCAGCCCCGGCCACGAAGCCGCGGGCGGCCCGCCGGCGGAAACATTTCTCCAGCGCATCGGCGCGCCCCGCGAGACGATTGATCGCATCGTCCCCCTCGTGCTCAACCACCTCGCGCACCACAACGGCCAAAGCGGCAACGGCGCCATTTTCTCCGACACCGCCGTGCGCCGCCTCGCGCGCCGCCTGCTCCCGGCGACAATCGACGACCTTTGCCTCGTGATGCGCGCCGACCACGACGGACGCCCGCCAAAACACTCGCCCGAAACGCTCGACCTTATCGAACTCCTGCGCGAAACCGCGCACCGCCTCGAAATCGCCGACTCCGCCCCGCGCCCCATCTTGCAAGGCCGCCACCTGATCGCCGCCGGCATGGCCCCCGGCAAACAATTCAAATCCATCCTCACCTCCGCCTTCGAGGCGCAACTCGAAGGCGCGTTCACCGACGAAGCAGGCGCGCTCGAATGGCTGGGCGCACATTTGAATCCGAAATAAGTTTTCCCGATTTAAACTGTCGTATGAAAATGTCTTTTGGCGGGGCAAACCCTCCGGGTGAGCCGCAACAGCCCCGGCTCACCCGGAGGGTTCGCCCTACCCCAAATGCGACAAAACAAAGCGGTTGCACCCTAAATGCCGCATCCGTTCGCGCGCATGCTTCTCCGTAAATCAAACATTACATTTATGTCATAAACCGACATTTCATTTGCATGCCCGCAGTGTGCGCACATACTTTGCGCCTGTCAGACCAACCAAGTCACACCATGAACATCGGCGCACAAACCATCGGAAAAACACTGGTAGCCTCGCCCGACCGCCAGATGGAAGCCGACTCCGACTGGCAGCTCGTCCAGCGCGTCCAATCAGGCGAAGTCACCGCCTTCGACCGCCTCGTCCTCAAATACCGCGAACGCATCCTCGGCGTCATCTACAACATGACCTCAAACCGCGAGGACGCCGCGGATCTCGCCCAGGACACCTTTATCAAGGCCTTCCAATCCATCAACCGCTTCCAAGGCCAGTCGTCCTTCTTCACCTGGCTTTACCGCATCGCGGTTAACTCCACCCTCACCCACCTGCGCAAAAACCGCCTCCGCTCCTTCTTCAGCTTCGAGAAAATCCACGACGAGGGCCAAAACGCGGAACTCATTTCCAAACTGACGGATAAACACGGGGCCGACCGCGAGCTCTACGTGAAGGAACTCCAGACAAAATTGAACGAGGCGCTGCAAAAACTGTCTATCAAACATCGCACCGTGGTAACTTTATTTGAAATCGACAACCTGAGTCACGAGGAGATCGCCGAGATTATGGAATGCTCGGTGGGCACCGTGCGTTCGCGTTTGCACTACGCGAAACAACTCCTCCAAGCCGAGCTTCAGGCCTACACACGCGCATAATGTTTCGACGCAAACGCAACACCACCCCGCCCGCCCAACCGCGCACGGAAAGCACGGTTACCGTCGAGGATTTGCTGCAATTCAAAAAACGCGCCGAACAACCATCGCCTGAATTTTGGGCGGACTTTAGCCATCAGCTAAAACAACGCCAGATCGCAGCCGCCATCCAGAAAAAGCAATCTTGGTGGCACGCGCTTCCGCGCATCGCCATCGCGATTCCCGCCGGGGCCACCGCCGCCATTGCAATCGGCCTCATCGTCTGGCGCAACGCCCCCCCCGCCGCCGCGCCCGCCGTCACCGCCGCGCAAGCCCTGCCCGAGGCAAAAACCGCCGCGCCCGCCATCGCGACACTCGCCACCGTCAAAAAAGCGCCCGCGATCCGGCAGGCGAAAGTGACGCACCAACCCGTCGTCGCAACCGCGCAACCGCAAAAACCCGCCCGGCAAACCGCCGCCGAGGCCGCCGTCGAAAAACCCGTCGCGCCCGAGCACCTCGAAACCGCGCGCACCGTTTTCACCGCAAACACAGCAAGCCTTCCCAACGACAACTCGCCGGCCCGGTTCACCCTCTTCGGCGCCAAGTCGCAAACAACCAAGACCGTCGCTTCCGCCGCGTTCCTCTCAACACCCGTCGCGCTCACCGGCGAGCTGCTCCACGCAACCGTCGAATACGCAACCGCAAACGCCGAGCCCGCAGCATCCGTTTCGCAGGAAACCGCCGACCCGCGCCGCGCGCGCCTCCTCACCTATACCGACAACACCATCCCCGTCGCGACCACCTCAACGGACAATCCACGTGTTGCGCGCCTCCGCGAACGCGTCACAAGCCGCTTCGACGACAAAGCCCTCTCCGATTCGATCAGCCGCATCGCCACCACGGGCGACTCCCTGACAATCAAGTTTTAACAATCGGAAAACAAACAACTTGCGCAAAGCCGAAGCGACGCCCGCGTCGCTTTTTTGTTTTTTGGGGAACCCCGTCCGCAATAACCCCATGTTTTTGCAGTTGCGCAACCCGATCAGCATCATGACACTTTTCAGCTTCGACTGTTGAGCGCACCCATTAACCGCGCTCCGGTCGCCTCACACAAAACCCGGCGCGCCCGCCAATGGAGAGCGCCTTAACAACACAACACACACACCACATGTCAGAAACAGCAACGTCCGGCGACAACGCCACGGTGGCAACCGCCGCGACAGTTAGCGCAACACCCGCACCCGCCCAGCCCGCAACCGAGCAGGCTGCCGCCACAGCACAAGCCCCCGCCTTCGGCAGCAGCCGCGGCTCCGGCCTGGCCCGCGGCAAACGCGCAACCCACACCGCCACCGCAGCCAGCGAAACCGCCGGCGAATACAAACCCACCGCGATCCAAATCGTAACCACCGCCCGCGAATACAAAAACCCGTTCGCCCCCGAGGAGGAACAACCCGCCGCCCCCGAAGCGGCGCAAGAACCCGCACAGGAAACGGCGGACGCCAGCCCGGCACCCGTCGAGCCGACTGCCGCGCAAGCTCCCGAGCAACCCGCGGAAACCGCCACGCCAACCGCCGAGGCTCCCGCTGAAACGCAAGCCGTGGCGGCTCCGGAAACAACGCCCGAACCCGCCACCGCGGAAACCGGCGAACCCGAGGCCAAGGCCGAGCTCAACATCCTCCCTCCCGAGCAAAAACAAAGGCGCGCCCAAAGCTGGCAGAGCGATTCCTTCGCCCCCGAGCAAAAGGAACGCCCGACCTTCCAGCCCCGCGCGGACCGCGGTGATCGCGAACGCGGACGCCGCCGCGAACGGCGCGACTCCGTCAGCGAACGCCCCGCGACACAACCCGCGCCGGCACCCGCCCCCGAAAAGAAAAAGTCCACCGGCCTCTTCGGCTGGATCAAGGGACTCTTTGGCGGCTCCTCCGACGAACCCACCGGCCAGCCCGCACAGACGGAAGGCGAACGCAACGGACGCCGCAACCGCGAAGGCGGACGCCGCCACCGCGGCGGCCGCAACCGCAACCCCCGCGGCGAGTATCGCGGCAACGAAAACCGCGACAGCAGCGGCGAGCGCCGTTTCGACCGCGGTGATCGTGGAGACCGCGGAGACCGCAACCGCCGCCGCGGCGGACGCAACCGCAACCGGGGTGGCAACCGCGACAACAGCGCCGGCCCCGCGTCATAATTGCACAACGGCAAACAAAACCTTGCAAAGGCGTCCATTTCGGACGCCTTTTTTATTTTGAATTTTCGATTTTGAATTCCCGATTGCGCGCCCCCGCGCGAAAAAGAATTTGGAGCGGCAGCTCCCAATCCAAAATCCCAAATCGAAAATCCCAAATCTCATCATGGATCTCATCGTCAACGGCGGCAAACCGCTCTCCGGCACCATCATCCCCTCGGGCAACAAAAACTCCGCGCTCCCCCTCGTCTGCGCCACGCTGTTGACCGACGAACCCGTCACGCTCCACAACGTCCCCGACATCACCGACATTGCCAAAATCGTCGCGTTCATGACGCGCCAGGGCTCGCGCATCGACTGGGACAAGGCCGCCGGCACCATGCGCCTCGACCACGGCGCGTTCAAAAACGAACTCGTCAACCACGAGCTTCCGCAAGACATGCGCTCCACCGTGCTCCTCTACCCCGCCCTCCTGCGCCGCGTCAAAAAAATCGTCATCCCCGCCAACGCCACCGGCTGCTCGCTCGGCGTCCGCGAAATCGACCCCCACCTCGAAATCCTCGCCAAGCTCGGCGCCGTGATCGACGAAAGCGAACCGCTCGTCATCGCCCTGCCCGACGGCTTCCGCGCCGCGCGCCACTGGGGCGATTACATGTCCGTCACCGTCACGGAAAACTTTCTCATGGCCGCCGCGCTCGCCGACGGCGAGTCCACGCTCATCAACGCCGCCAGCGAACCCCACGTGCAGGATCTCTGCGCCGCGCTCACTCTCATGGGCGCGCAAATCGAAGGCGCGGGCACAAGCATGCTCCGCGTGCGCGGTGTCAAAAAACTCAATGGATGCACCGCCCGCATATCGAGCGACTACCACGAAATCGTCACATTCCTCGCGCTCGGCGCGATCACCGGCGGCGAAATCCGCGTCGAAAAATCCCTGCCTCAGCACTTCGACCTCATCACCCGCGCCTTTGCCAAGCTCGGCGTCACCGTCGAGCACGAAGGCACCACCGCCATCGTCCGCCGCAACCAGTCGCTCGTCATCGAGGAACCCTACACCACCAACCTCCTCGCCAAAATCGAAGCCGCGCCCTGGCCGTATTTTTCCGTCGATCTGCTCCCCCTCATGGTCGCCCTCGCCACGCGCGCGCGCGGCACGATTCACTTTTGGAACAAGGTCTATGAAAACGGATTCTCGTGGATCCCCGAGCTCGCGAAATTCGGCGCGCACATCCTCGTGAGCGACCCGCACCGCATCACACTCTTCGGCAGCAAACCCCTGCGCCCGGCGATTGTTGACGCCCCCTACATCATCCGCGCCACAATCGCGCTCTACATGGTCGCCGCGAGCATTCCGGGGCGCAGCATGGTGAAAAACGCCGACACCATCCGTCGCGCCCACCCGCGTTTCGTCGAAAACCTCCAAACCCTCGGCGCCGAGGTGGAGTGGAAATAAACAACCCCCTTGGATTTTTGGCCAAACCGGGCTGGAAACGCGCAATCAGTGAACGCTTTTTCTCTGTTACGGGGTTGTGAGCTTGGAATTTTTTCCTTGGGAGGAAATCCACGCCTCATGAAACTCCTTCACGGCGAGGTCAATCGGGGGAAACGCACAGGCGGAATGCAGGATGTCGGACGTCACCGTGACTGTGTTCGCCCCGGCGGCGAGGGCGTCGGTCGCCTGGGTTATGTTTTTAAAACTCGCGGCGACAATTTTTGCCGGCGAGGCGGTGCGCGCCAGCACATCGGATATCTCGGCAATGATTGCCCTGAAATCGATTCCCATCTGCTCCATCCGGTTGCAATAGGGGGCCAGATAATCAGCGCCCGCGGCAATGGCCAAATATGCCTGCATGCGCGTGTAAATGCACGTTGCCGTAATGCGCGCGCCCTCGCGGGCCAACTGTTTCATCGCCTTCAAGCCCTGCTCGGTCACCGGAATTTTTATATAAACCCGGTCGTCGATTTTATCCAGGATCGCCCGCGCCTCCGCGATCATCCCGTCCGCCGTGGACGCCAGTGTCTGGATGTGCAGGGTTTTGTTTTTGCCGATGATTTTTCGGATCCTTGAAAAGTGCGGGTAAAAGTTTATCTTCCCCTCGTTTTTTATAATCAAGGGATTGGAGGTCACCCCCGCCAGTTCAAACAGATCATTGCATTTTCTGATCTCGGAAATGTTTGCCGAGTCCAAAAGAATTTCCAGGGCGGGCGCGATCGGGTCTTGGCGCGTGATTTTCATTTTTATTAATCGAATTTATTATTTTTTATATAAAACACCGTCAATTTATCATGACCTGCCCGCCGGTGACGGGCAGGGCCTGTCCAGTTTCGTAAAGTTGCTCAACGAGATAATAGACCGCGCGGATAACATCGGGGCCGGTGCAGCCGCGCCCCATCGGAACCTTCGCCTCATAAAACGCCCTCACATCGGCGACCCCCTTGGCGCCGGGCACCTTGCCGGCGCGCAGATATTGCACAAAAAGCCCCCTCTCGGGATCGGACCAAAGCGGCGTGTCGAAAAAATTGCCGGGGCAAATCGCATTCACCTTGATTCCCCATTCGACAAGCTCCTTCGCAAAGCTCTGCACCAAGCCAATACCGCCGAATTTACTCCCCGCGTAAGAGGCGTTTCTATTCGAGCCCTCAAGCCCGGACTTCGAGTTGATTTGTATAATATCCGCCGCCCAGGGAGAATCATTTCGCGCGACCCGGGAGGCGACGTGCTGGGTTTTCATCATGCCTGCCACGTGTTTTGTAACAATGGCGAAGGCGATATAATTGACGTCGGCGACGAGCCTGAAATCGGCGACATCCTGCTCCATTATACTGCCCACGGACTTGACGATGCCGGCGTTGCTGATGCAGAGGTCAACGCCCCCGCTTTGAAGGGCGATCGTCTCGCACATCTTCGCAACGGAGTCCTCATCGCTCACATTTACCCCGACGGCAAACGCCACCGGACCGCCATTATTATACTCTTTGTTTAATATTTCGGCCCGTTTGCACGCGCCGTCGTAATTCATGTCGGCGATGTAAACAATGGCGCCGTCGGCGGCGAGCCCGCGCGCGATCTCCGCGCCAAAACCCTGCGCGCCGCCCGTGACCACGGCAACGCGGTTTTTCACGACCGTCGCGCGGCTTTCGGCAAAAATTTCGCTCGTGGTTTTGTAGGTGTAGCTCCGCTGGCGGTGGCGAAGTGTCAGCGCAACGGGAACGGACTCCCCGGCCAGCGCTTCGTTAATCTCGCGGGCGATTGTCCCGGCATCCTCCCCCCGGATGTCGATTGCGCGGGGCCGGCTCTCAATGCCGCCCTCGACAAGCGAAACCCCGGCGGGGCGCTGTGTCCTTCCGAGGATCACACCACGCAGAATCTGGGCAAGGAATGCTTCTGCTTTCATGCTGGCGGGTTTGTTATAATTTAATGGACCGGGTTCTATAATTAAAGGCGCCCCAAGAATCGGGAGCGCCACGACTGAGTGTGAAACCAGTAGGGAACTTGGAATTTGCAGGCAACCCAAAATGCCGGGGGCGATGCGATTCAAAACGCGAGCGGGACAACAGGATGTCCGGTTTCCTGAAGCCCGCGCATTTGCCCACCCCTGCGGTTGCTAACGCCCGTTCTCACGGCGCGCCCCGGGCTGGCATCCTAAACCTGCGCCGCAACGTCTCGTTTTTCGCGCGCATCGCCCCCGAAAAATCCCGCCAAGACGCCTCCCTCAAATTCAAAAAATATATAAAAAACAAAAATGCAAACGAGGCGGCTCTTTATTAAATCCATTCATAATATTCTGCTTTATATTTAGTAACACGACATTCGATACTGTTCGCGGAAGCCACCCCAAAGATGATGGCGCGGGATTCACTGGTCAGCACACGCGATTTCTGTATTTTCCCGGATGTTCTTTAAAGACTCGCCTAAAGCCGCGCGTTTACCGCCATGCATAGACCGCGTTAAACATTCATGACACGCGCCATCAGCGGCTTTTCTCACGACCGCCGCCGGACGCACCCAGGGCAATTTTCCGTCCCCGCCTAACGCAGAAACACAGCCCTCAAGGCAAATGTTCAAAACCCTACCATGAAAAATCAAATGAACTATCACGATCGTTTCAACACAACAGGGTTGCTTCGGGCACTGCTGTTTCTCGCATGCGCCGCATTCACGCTTCAAGCGCAGCTCCGCGCGGACGAGCTTGTCTGGAACAACACCGACAACTCAAACACATGGCTCGGCTCCGGCGTGAACGCTAATTGGTGGCACGCCGGCAACGCCGCCACGGCCGCCTTCGCGGACGGCGACGCGGCCGTCTTCGGACGCGCGGGCTCCGGCGCGGCGATCACCACCGGCACTATCGCCATCGCAAACGCCGTGACGCTCGGCGCAAGCGGCACGAACGCGGGCGTCATTTTTAACGGCGGCACATGGGCGTTCACAGGAGCCGGCATCATCGGCGGCTCAATCCGCTTTGCGGGCGACACCGACCTCGCCTTCGACACGCGCACCGTCACCCAGCGCATGAGTATCGACGCCGGCCGGGCCGTCACGCTCCGCGCGCTCGCCGGCTCCACCGTCACGGTCACCACCGGCTCGTTCACGGGCAACGGCGGCGCGGTGCTGGTGAACACGGGCGCAACGCTCACCGTCAACAGCACCGATTCCGCAAGGCTCGTCTTCGCCGACAACAAGGCATCGCTCGGCGGCGCCGCCATCGCCTCGACAGGCGGCACGGTTAGCGTCAACGGCGGCCTCTTTGCCAACAACACCGCCGGGGCCACATCCAGATACCAGGGTGGCGGAGCCATTTTTGCCCGCAGCGAAGGGCGCCTCAATGTCACCGGCGCCGTTTTTACAAACAATAACACCAGCGGCTCGGTCGACGGCACAGGCGGCGGAGCCATCTATGCTTTAGGCACCCCGCTGACCATTGTATCTAGCACCTTTCTCCAAAACACGACCTCCAGCAACGGCGGCGCGATTTTCACGGAAAACACCACCGTTTCGATCCGCGACACGCTCTTTGAGAGCAACCGCGCCACGGGTCGCAACGGCGGCGCGCTCACCGTTTGGAACTCGTCCACCACCATCCTCGTCGACGTCGATTTCACCAACAACAAAGCCAGCGGATTGGGCGTGACCGCGGGGGCCGTCTATATCAACGCCGCCAATCGCAGCAACCACGTCAGCAATGTCACCGTGGGAGTTTCACCGGGGAGGACATCCACCTATTTCGGCAACGCCTTCGGCAGCACCGCCAACAGCATCGCCTTTGGCGGCTGGGGCAACCACAAGGTTTATCTCACGGCGACCGTCGGCGCCGGCGGCATGCTCGACATGCAAGACCCGATGCGGATACGCCCCAATCTTTTCAACAAATATGACAGCATTTATATGGGTGTCACAAAAACCGGCTCCGGCGTCTGGCGGCTCGGCGGCGCGACCATCCTCACCGGCACCGTCGGCAACGACTTTGCCGTCGATGAAGGCGGGCTCGCCCTCTACGCCGGCGCAAGCATAACGCTCAACAATCAGGGCAGCACGTCCGACTCCGCCGCCGTCGAGGACACCTTCACGCTCGCGGCAAACACCACGCTCTCCACCCTCGGCGTCACCACGACCGGCGCGGCGGCCCCGCTCACCGCCACCGGCACCATCCGCGCCGACACCATCACGCTCGCCGACAACGCCGCCATCAACATCGGCAGCAGCCTCGTGCTCACGGCCACCACGCTCAACTACGGCGATGCGCGCGTCACCTCCGACGCCACCGCCAGGCTCGTCCTCGACCAACAATCCGGCCCCCTCGCGCTCACCGGATCGCGCGCCTTCGAGGTTGCCGACGGGAAAACCCTCACCGTCTCCGCCCGCTTCGCCGTTCCCGCCGCCGGCGAGTTTTCGCTCGTCGCCCTCAACACCACCGGCACGCACTCCGGCACGACCACCTTCACCGCGCCCGCCCTCGCGGCGGGCAACGGCGGCGTCGTGCAAGCCACCTCCGGCGCCACCTTCACCGCCACCACAACCGGCGGCGCGGTAATCGCCTTCTCCGGCAACTCCGCCCAACATGGCGGCGCCATCGCCGCGGCAAACGACAACACCCTCAACATCGCCAACGCGCTCTTCACCAACAACACTTCCACCAGCACCGTCACCGGAGCCGGGGGCGGCGCGATCTTTGCCGCCGACCGCACCACCCTCAACATCACCTCCGGGACCTTCTCCGGAAACACCAGCGCCTACCACGGCGGCGCGGTTTATGTTTACAACAACGGCATCAGCGGATCCTCGGTCACCATCGCCGACACGCTCTTCACCGGCAACACCGCCGCGCGCAACGGCGGCGCGCTCACCATCTGGAACTCCCCCGACGTCACGCTCACCGACGTCTCTTTCATCAACAACACCGCGGGCGCGACCAGCTATGGCGGGGCCGCGCACATCAATGCCGCCAACATCACCGGCCACACCACCAACCTCGTCATCAACGTCTCCGCTGGCAACACCAGCACCTACGCCGGCAACACCGCGGGCGGCGCGGCCAGCGGCCTCAGCTTCGCCGCCATCGCCGCATGCGCCGTCACCATCGACTTCAACGTCGCCGACGACGGGCTCCTCGACATGCGCGACCCCATGGCTGTCAGCAGCCTCTACAACACCCTGCAAATCTCCGCCACCAAAACCGGCGCCGGCGAAATGCGCCTCGGCGGCGCAAGCACGCTCACCGGCACTGGCGGCAACACATTCCTCGTGAACGAAGGCGCGCTCGCCCTCTACGCCGGCGCGTCGCTCACGCTCGACAACCAGGGCGCGACCCCCGCCGCGCCCGATGCGACGGACACCTTCACGCTCGCCGCGGCCGCCACCCTCGCCGTCCTCACCGGCACGAGCCCCGACGACACCGGCGTCTCCTACGCCGGCGCGATCCTCCGCGCCGACGCCATCACCCTCGCCGCCGACAGCACGCTGAAACTCTTCAGCGGAGCCGACGCCGCCACCATCACCGGCACCGGCTCGCACCCGATCGACAGCACACCCGTCACCGCCGACGCCACCGCCGCGGCCACCACGCTTACCCTTGTCGGCAACACCCTCGCCATCGGCGACCGCGTCAACATCGACCTCACCGTCACCAGCTTCGCCGCCGGCAACCAAACCGTCACGCTCCTCGACGCCACCGGCGTCACGAGCGTCACCGGCACATTCGACCCGAAAACCTTCCACCTCCACCTCAACGGCATCGACACCGAAACCCTGGCGAACAACCGCCTCGACGTTCACCAACTCCAAGGCACCGACGCCGGCAAACTCGACTTCCACTACCACAGCACCGGCAATCACCTCGTCACCTGGACCGGCTCCAACGGCGCCGGCTGGAACAACGCCGACCGCAACTGGCATCTCGATTACAACGGCACCGCCTACGACCAGTTCCTCAACGGTGACGCCGTCCTCTTCGACGACACCGCCGCCGCCAACGCAAACAACATCACGCTCGCCGACACCATCCACATCGCCCCCATCGGCGCCAACCCCGCCATGCGCGTCACCGGCACCGGCAGTTGGAGCTTCGCCGGCGCGGGCATCGCCGACGCCAACCCCGACGCCCCCGCCAGCCTCCTCATGGAAAGCACCGGCACCCTCGCGCTCTCCAACACCAACACCTACTCCGGCGGCACACGCATCACCGCCGGCGCGCTCGTTGCCAAAAACGCCCGCGCCCTCGGCACCGGCGACATCGACAACACCGCGCTCCTCGTCCTCGACATCGCCACCGACGCCGAGGGCGGCACCCTCGCGCAAGCCATCGCTGGCACCGGCACCACAACCAAAACCGGCGCGGGCGCCATCACCACCTCCGGCGGCATCGCCAACGACATCATCGTCTCCGCCGGCAGCCTCGCCAACGCGGGCGCCATCACCGGCGCGACCACCATCGACAGCGGAACGCTTCTCAACACCGGCACCCTCGCCACGCTCGCCGTCAACTCCGGCCTCGGCGCAAACACCGGACTCGTCACCGGCGACGTCACGCAAGCCGGCGGATTTTTCACCAACGAAACCGGCGGCACCCTCGCCGCCACGCTCGCCGTGAACGGCGGCACATTCGCCAACAACGGCGGCGCCGTCACCGGGGTCGCCGCCATCGCGCCCGCGGGCACGCTCGTCTTCCACGGCGGCACCCTCGCCGCCATCAACGCCGCCGGCGCGATCAACTTCGAAAACGCCGGCGACTACACGCACGCCGCCGTCATCAGCGGCTCCACCGGCGCGATCACAAAAACCGGCGCGGGCGACCTCGTCCTCGCCGCCGCCAACACCTTCTCCGGCGTCACCGACATCCAAGCCGGCACGCTCCGCCTCGCCGTCGCCAACGCCCTCGCGCAAAGCGCCACCGTCTCGCTCGCCGCCGAAACCCGCCTCGACCTCGCCGGCCTCGACCAAGCACTCAAAACACTCGCCGCCGCCCCGGACGCGCGCATCGCCTTCAACACCACCGGCGCAAACCACCGCGTCCTCGCCCTCGACAGCCTCGCCGGAGACGGCGCCGTCTTCGAAATGCGCACCGACCTCGCCGCCGCCGCCGGTGACAAAATCACCATCGCCGGAGCAAGCGCCGGCGCGCACCGCATCGAAATCGACAACGCCAACGGCTCCGAAATCCAGCCCGACACCGCGATCCCCCTCGTCATCATGAACCAGGCCGGCGCAACCTTTAGCGGCACCACCGAGTCCGGCATTTACACCCTCACCGTGCAGCAAGGCGACGGCGGCGCCATCATGCCCTCGACCAACACCTGGTATCTCGGAAGCGGCAACCGCCCCAGCCGCGCCGTTGACGGCATCCTCGCCACCGCCGCCGCCGCCGGGCAGGACTGGCACTACGAACTCGACTCGCTCCACAAACGCATGGGCGACCTCCGCGCCGCCCCGGACGCCGCCGGCTCCGGCAACATCTGGCTCCGCGCCAGCTCTCACCGCCTCAACGGCGCGCTCGAACTCACCGGACGCTCCTTCCACCAATACGCCCACGGCCTGGCCTTCGGCGCCGACAAGGCCCTCGCCGCAAACACCGGCGCCTCCGCGTGGTATCTCGGCGGCTTCGCCAGCATCAACTACATTGACCGCTCGTTCGACTCCGCCGGCGGCGACGGCGACACCAACGCCATCGGCGGCGGCGCCTACGCAACATGGCTCCACAAAGACGGCTGGTTCGCCGACATCATCGCGCGCTTCGACCGCCGTCAAAACGAGTTCAACGCCCGCTCCATCGACAACCACATCACGCGCGGAAAATACACCACGATCTCCGAAGGCGCGTCGGTCGAGTTTGGCCGCCGCCTCACCCGCGCGACCAACGGCTGGTGGGTCGAACCCTCGGCGCAATTTGCCATCGTGCACATCGGCGACGCCGACTACGACGCCACCTCGCCCGGCGCGGAGCCGATCCGCGTGGCCGTTGACAGCCTCACCTCCTCGCAAAGCCGCGCGCAAGTCCGCTTCGGCGGCGACATCGCCCGCGCCCCCGGCCTGCACCCCTACGCAAAAGCCGGCGCGGTTTACACGGCGAGCGGCGGCGGCGAAATCACCGCCGGCGGCAGGCGCATGAAAGTGGACTACGACGGCTGGCGCGTCGAGTTCGGCATTGGCGCGGCCTATGAAATCGACGCGAAAAGCCAGGTGTATTTGGATTATGAATACGCCAAGGCCGCGCTCTACGAGCGCCCCTGGTCCATCCACCTCGGCTACCGCCGCGCGTGGTAGCCGGGCGGGGTCGTCGCCCGCGCAAGCGCCCGCTCACACCATCGCGTATAAAATCGCGAGGTAGTGGGTGATGCTGCCCGCCAGTATAAAACCATGCCAGATGGCGTGGTGAAACCGCAGTTTTTTCTGAATATAAAAAAGCGCGCCACCGGTGTAGCAAAGTCCGCCCGCCAGAAGCAGCCAGAGCGAAACCGCCGGCACCCCGGATATCATCGGCTTGGCGGCGATCACGATGAGCCAGCCCATCGCAATGTAGATCGCCGTCGAAAGTTTTATAAACCGCCCGGTGAACCAAAATTTCATTATGATGCCCGCGAGCGCCAGCCCCCACACAATGCCAAAAAACGTCCACCCCCACGGGCCGCGCAGGTTGACGAGCATGAACGGCGTGTAAGTGCCCGCTATGAGTGTGAAAATCGCCGCGTGATCGACCTTGCGCAGCACATGCTTGCGCCGCGGATTTTTAACCGCGTGGTAAATCGTCGATGACGCGTAACCGAGCACCAGCGTCGTGCCGTAAATGGCCGATGCCGTGACGGCCCACGCGTCCGCATACACCGCGGCGAGTGTGACGAGCACGACGAACCCCGCCACGCTGAGCAGCAGGCCGAGCCCGCCGGTGATAATGTTGGCGAGTTCCTCCCCGGGCGAGTATTGTGGATGAATGTTGGTGGCGGTCATTGGTCGAATCAGTTGCCGGCGAGCATACACAAACTATCTGGAAAAAACAGCGTGTTATTGGGGCGCGCTTTCGCGGCGCCGGCCGGGCGAAACCCTCGCGTTGCGCTACGAGCGGCGGACGCGGTCTTTTTCGGCTTCGCGCTCCTCCTCGAGGCGGACGCGCTCGGCGGCAAGTTGCGTTTGAATCTTTTCGATTTCCTCGTAATTCTGCCCGGCTTGCGCGGAGGCGAGGCTTTGCTTGAGGAAGATTTCACGCTCGGCGATTTTGCCCGCGTAAACCTTGTCGATTTCAGCAAGGCGTTTTTTTTGCCCGTCGCTCAACGGAGCCGTTGACGGCTCTGATTGCGCAAGGCGTTCCATGGCGAGTTCGTAGGCACTTTTCATTTTGGACGGGATGATTTTTTGGACAGGATTAACGGGATGATTGAAGAAAATCGACCAAGATATCGCGGGCGATTTTGGCGATGTGTTCCTGCACGGCGACACGCGCGAGGCCGGGGCAGTCCACGCGGCGGGAGATGAAATTGACTCCGTCCCCGACTGCGATCCACGCGTAGGGAACGGGGGCGGCGGGCGCGGGTTCGGCATAGCCGGTGGTCGCGATGGCGATGCCGGCGCCGAAGAGAGAGCGCGCGCCTTGCGCCATCGCGACAGCAACGGCCCCGGAGACACAATCGACCGGCCCGGCGAGTTCGCGCGGCACGCCAAGGAGCTTTGCCTTTTCCTCGAGCGTGTAGGCGGTGAGCCCGCCGAGAAAAAACCGCGAGGCTCCGGGGATCGCGCCGATGCGCGCCTGAAGATGTCCGCAGGTGAGGCTTTCGGCGACGGCGAGCGTGAGCCGCTTTTGAAGCATGAGGTCTTTCAGGTTTGGCATGCGGATTTCGGAATTGGCGGCAAGTGTTTCGCGCAACGCCGCGGCGGCGCAATGAAAACATGGGGGCGCGTTTGCGTTTTTCTTTTTTGGCCGCGTCTCTTTCCGCTGGCATGCGCGGACTGTGTCCGAAATATGTGGGGCTCATTTTTGCATGAACGAAATAGAAATCATCATTTGCCTGCTGCTGCTGTTCATGGGCGTGCCGGACTTGTGCCGGTGGCTCAAGCGGCCGGCGCTCGTGTATCCGGTTTTTGTCGTGTTCGGATTGTTGATCGCGCCGCTGGTGGACGGGCCGGTGAAGACGATGCTCGTGCAGGCGGGCCAGGTGGGCTTTCTGCTGCTGCTGTTTGAAGTGGGAATGGAAATCGAACTGCCGAGGTTTCGCGAGTTTCGCGGCCCGCTGGCGAAGGCGTTCGGGTGGGCGCTGCTGCAATATCCGGTGATTTTCGCGCTGGGCTGGCTGGCGGGCTTGAACTGGATCGGCTGCCTGATCGCCTGCGCGGCGTTCACGGGGTGCTCGGTGGGCATGGGGCATCCGGGATGGAAACAATATCCGGGGCTGGATTTTCAGGAGCGGCGAAAAATCCTGATGATGATGATCGCGCTGGAAATTTTCGCGATCGTGCTGCTCTCGGTCGAGACGACTTTCTACGAGCGAGCGCCGACTTGGGAGGTGGCGTTGAAACTGGGCGGGATTGTGCTGGTGCTGGTGTTGATCAGCATGTTCGCGCGCCGCATCAAGTTGATCCTTGAGCATCTGCTCAAGCAGGCGATGCACTGGCGCGTGCATTTGATCGTGCTGTTCGTGCTGCTTGTGTGCGCGGTGGGCGAGCGGCTCGGATTGTCGGCGATCAAAACGGCGTTTTTCCTCGGCTTGTTCCTGAGCCGGATCGAGCACGAAGGACAGTCGCTGGAGGCATACATCGCGCCGGTGAGCCAGCGGTTTTTGATCCCGATATTTTTCTTCGCGCTGGGATTGCAGATTCCGGCGGAGTATTTGGTTTCGTGGGCCGGGTTGATCGCGCTGGGGTCGGCGACGCTCATCCTGGCAATGCGCTGGGCGATTCAACGCTGGATACTGCCCGTGGGAGGAAAGCGGGGCGAGCGGATGAACGCGTTTCTGCTGCTGTGCCCCAACTTGACCATCACCGCGCTGGCCGCGGGCGTGCTCGTGCAGGACCCGACAACCGTGCGCGCGGCGTCGCTGGTGCTGCTGGTGGGCTTGTTCATGACCGTGCCGTCAATTTTGCTGCTACCAGCGCCGCCCGCCGCAAAGGAACCGGCTCCCAGTGACGCGCCGGACGCGCATTGAGCGCGGTGCCATCACAGGCGCGAACACATTCTTTTTTTCACTTAGTATTTGATTTTTCAGGCGCGTTGATTGTTAAGCTCGTTTTGTGAAATCAAAAACATCTCACATAATCCTCACTTTGATTGTCGCGTCCTCCGCGCCGATGTTGCCCGCGCGGGAACCTCGGGCGCATGACGATGTGCTCACGCTTCCGCGCATGGCGGTCTATTCGCAGCGCGTGGCGTTGCAGGAGCCGTCGGCGGGCGCGTTTGCCATGCCCGTGTCGGCGCTTTCGTTCGAGCCGCTGGTGGACGCGCATGCGCGCAACATGGGCGAGTCGCAGGCCGACGTGACGATTCGCGGCGGCATTTTTGAAAACACCGGCTATCGCGCCGGCGCCGCGCCGCTTCATGATCCGCAGACCGGGCACTACTCCGCCGAAATCCCCATCGCGCCCGCGATGCTCACCGCGCCCGCCGTGCTGACCGGCGCCGAAAACGCCCTCGGCGGCTGGAACGCGAACGCCGGCACCGTGGCGTATCAATGGCGGCGCGTCACAACCTCCGGCATGGCGGGTTTCGCCGCCGGCAATTACGACACCGTGCGCGGCGAAATCTATCAAGGCTGGGTCGCGCCGGAAACCACGGGCGCGCGCGCGCGGAGGCTCGCATTCGACGTGTCCGCCGCGCGGGCCGAATCGGACGGATCGCGTCCGTGGGGCGAGTCGCGCTTCACGCGTTACAACGCTCGCGCGCAGCTTGCCGGCGAGCGCGGGCAGACGGATTTGTTTTTCGGCCGACAGGACAAGTTCATCGGCTGGCCCAACCTCTACACGCCCTACGCGAATGTTTTTGAAACCGACGACCTGCGAACCACGCTCATCGCGCTCAACCACGTTGAAAAAATCGGCGACGGCGGCGACCATCTCGCGCTCGGCGGCGCGTGGCGGCGAAACGAGGACCATTACGTTTTTAATCGCGCCGACGCCGGCGCGCACAATCCCGTCTTCGCCACCGGCCCCGCCTGGCACACGGCGGAAACATGGAGCGCGGGCGCCGAGGCGCTTGTATCCACAAACAGGATACGCTGGCGCGCGGCGGCGGAGTTCGTCGCGGACGAGATCGACTCAACCTCGCTGACATTCGGGCGTTTCAACTCGCGCAGTTATTACAAGCTGACGCTCGCGCCGGAGCGCACTTGGGAGCTCGGTGATTCGCGCGCGCTGACGGTTAGCGCCGGCGCGGCGTTTGACGACACCAACCGTGACGGGGCGGCGTGGTCGCCGGTGGTCGCGGTCGAGTTTCGCGGAATCGGAAGGCTCGTCGAGCGGCTTTATGCGTCATGGGCCGCGTCGTCGCAGGTGCCGAACTACACCGCTCTCAATTCGAATCCCTCCGCCGGATTGTTTCGCGGCAACGCCGGGCTCGGGCGCGAGCGCGCGGACAACTTTGAAATTGGCGCGCGCGCCGCGCTGGGCGCGTGGACGTTTGAAACGGCGGTGTTTTACCGGCGCGACAAGGACTTGGTTGACTGGGTTTACAGCACAAGCCTGCCGAACGCGCGCGCGGCAAGTCCCGTTGACGTGGACACGCTCGGCTTCGAGCTGACCGCGCGCCTCTCGGCAAGCTGGGGCGCCTTGGTTTTTGGATACACGGCACTGACAAAGGATTCGGATTATGGCGACGCGGCGGGAATGGTTGACGCGAGCTTTTACGCGCTCAACTACGCGAAGCACCGGCTTACGGTGGCGGTGGTCGCGCGGCCATGGCGGGGCTGGGAAATTCGCCTCGACAACGAGGCACGGCTGCAAACCGAAAACGCGCTCCGCAACTCGCGCGACGACGCGTTGCTCACCTCGGCGGGCGTGTTTTTCGCGCCGTCAATCGCGGGCTGGCGCGGGCTGCGTTTTTTCACGCAGGCGACCAATGTGTGGAATTGCGGTTTCGAGGAAGTGCCCGCCGTGCCCGCCGCGCGCCGCCAGTGGTGCGCGGGCGTGATGTGTTCATGGTAGCGCAGGCATTTAGCGTCGCATAAAGAGCATAAAGGCCGCCCATTTAAGGGCGGCCTTCATGACCTAACACCAAGCAAACCGTAAGAACTACAAACTAGTATCGTTCCTGTCCGAACGATGCTGACTATGCTGAGATAGACGCGACGCCCCTGATTGCGCTCAAAAATTGCCCCAAGATTTTGACCTTTTTTTCGCGGGGCGCGGAATATCTTAGTCTCCAGCAAATTACTATCGGGATTGTTTTTTGTTGATCGCCGAAAACTCCGCGCCGAGCCAGTTATTGATCAGGTTTTTTTCATGCCTCAACGTGTCATTCGGGGAAATTCCGGGCGTGATCATCATGAAGTTCAGGTCGCGCAACTGACGAGTGCCTTCGCTCAGCACGTTGCCGCCCGCGTCTGTGAGCTTGAACTCCAAGTCGATGCGGGGCGGGTAGATATCCTTGATGATGCGGATGTCCTGCACGCGCGGGCCGTGCCACGGCTCATAGTCGCCCGCCATGTCGAAGTCGTTGATAGTGATGCTTAACGTCTGACCGTCGGCCATGTGCCGGGGGGCGCGTTCCTGAATGTATTCCTTGATTTGCTCGAGAAGGAAATCCCGGTCCTTTTCCGAGTCCATGGACGAGGTTTTTACGTCCGTAAACTTTCCGGGGTTGTTAAAAACGACGTTCACGGTCTTGTTCGCGTCGGCGGCGGCTTGCGTTTTTTCGGACGGCGTGGTGCAGGCGGCAAATAGAAAACTGAGAACGAAAGGGATCAGTAATTTTGTTTTCATGATGTGGAGACAGACAGGCTGGCGTGCGTGTTGTGCCAAGACAAGCGACACGCCATTTGCCGCGTTTGGGCGGTGGTGATTTCAGTTTTTTTGACAAAAAGCGCGCCCGTGTGAACGCGCCCCCGCTCATGCGCCGGCGCTGACGATCCAGTTGCGAAACACGCGCAGCTCCACAATCGTGCCGACGACCAGCAGGCAGTCGCCCGCGAGCAACCGCGTGCCGCCGCCCGGGTTCACGATCTGCTCCGCGCCGCGGCGGATGCCCGCCACGCGCACGCCCGTCGCCTGCGAAATGCGCAAGTCCGCCAGCGTCCGGCCGGCTCGCTCGCACTCCGGCATCACAAACGTCTCCAGCACCGAGCCTCCAAACACACCTTCGGTCTCCGCGCTGTCCTCCGGCGAATCCTCGACGGATCGGCCTTGCGCCTCGGCGACGCGCTCGAAAAACGCACGCGCATTGTTGATCTGCTCCTGCTGGCCGAGGAGAAGGAGCTTGTCGCCCGGGTAAAGGCGCAGCCCCGAGTCCGTCGCGGTGATCACATGGCCGTTGCGCTCCACCTCCAGAATCGAGCAGCCGAAACGCGTGGGAATCGCGAGCTCGGCGAGTGTCCTGCCGGTGTATTCGGCGCCGCGCGGCACCACGCAATCATCGAGGCCCACATCCCATTCGCCGAGGCTGCGGTCGAGCGCCACGCGCGCCTCCTCGCGCACTTGCGAAGGCGCGCGCGAATCCTCCGCGAGCACCTCCTGCACGGAGCTTTCCCAGGAGCTATACCAATAAATGAGCTTGTTGGAAAAAACGACCATCACCGCGACCGCGCCGACGCCAATGATCGCCCAGCCCCA
Organism: Ereboglobus sp. PH5-5; assembly: GCF_029504805.1. Taxonomy (NCBI): domain Bacteria; kingdom Pseudomonadati; phylum Verrucomicrobiota; class Opitutia; order Opitutales; family Opitutaceae; genus Ereboglobus; species Ereboglobus sp. PH5-5. The sequence goes on from NZ_JAQFIT010000003.1 coordinate 169,395, forward strand.
GCCCGGCAGCGTCTTGAGCGGCAGCAGCGCATACAGCCAATACGCCACGCCGACCGCCGCCGTCGCCTTGAGCACGCCGGTGAGCGCGCGCGATTGCAGCCGCGCGGGCGTGTCGGGACTGCCCCCGAGCCCCTCGCCGATGATCATGGCGATTGCCGAAAGATTGCGCCACACCGCCACGAGCGGAATCAGCACCAGCACGCCCACCACGCACCAGAAAATGTAGCCCAGCGTCTCGGGGCTTATCGTGTCGGCAAACGACGCCTCGATCTCGGTCAATATCCGTCCCGAAAAAATCAGCAGCCCGCTCACCAGCAAAATTTCGATGACCAGCGTGGGCAGGCGTCCGCGAATCAACTGAAACATCGGCCTGCCCGAACGGCGCGTCTGGATGTCCTGCAACCAGCCGTGATACGCGGCGATGGCACGCGTCACGAAACGCGGCTCCACCTTGTCCATGAAATTTAAAATCGGGTCCGCAAAACGGTTGAGAATCGGCGTCGCCAGCACGGTCAAAATCGAAAGCCCCACCGCCACCGGATAAAACGAAGCCGGCAAAATCGCCGCCGTCACGCCCGCCTGCGCAATGATAAACGTGAACTCGCCCAGCGGCGTGAGCAGCAGCCCGCCGCGCCGCGCCTGCCTTGGCGGAATGCCCACGATCACCAGCGCGAACCCGCACGCGATCGGACGCACAAACAGCGAAAACGCGCCCAACAGCACCACCGTCAGCCACACCTCGCCGAGCATCCGCAAATCGATCAACATGCCGATCGACACAAAAAACACGCTGCTGAAAATATATTTGATTCCCCCGAAATCTTTCTCGATCGCGATCTTCTGCTTGATCTCCGCCACGACCGCGCCGAACAAAAACGCGCCCATCGCCATCGAGTAGCCCGCCTTCACAGTCAGGAACGCGCACAAAAGCAGCAGCCCCACGACGATGATCGTCTGGATCTCGGGATCGTTTTTCTTTTCCAGCTTTCGCAGCACGCGCGGCATGAGCAGCAGCCCCGCCATGATCAGCAGCACCACAAACGCGCCCATCACCCCGAGCACCATGCCCACCCCGCCGCCGCTCCCGCCGTCGCCGGAAGTCACACTCGCACTGAGCACCGTCAGCATGATCACCGCGACCACGTCCTCCACGACCGTGATGGCCAGCGCCATTTGCGCCGCGCGATCGTGGTGGAGCTTCAACTCCTGCATGATCTTGGAAATCACCGCCGAGCTCGACACCATCAACATCGCCGCCACGAACAGGCTCATCATCGTCGACCAGTTCAAAAACCACCCGAGCAACAACGTGAATTGCAACATGAAAAATGCCCCCAGCGCGGTCGCCGCAAGCGTCGCGACGCCCATCCTGCCGATCTTCGACAAACTCAACTCAAGCCCGATCGAAAACATCACGAACACGAGGCCCAGCTCCGAGAGCTCCTTGATGCGCGCCTCGTCATGAATGAACACAACCGGCGAGGTGTGCGGCCCGATGATAATACCCGCTATCAAATACCCGACGATCACCGACAGACCAAACCGCTTGCACACAATGCCCGCGACCCCCGCCGCAAGCAAAAGAATCCCGAGATCCTGAATGATGGTATTATGCACGAAACCAATGATGAATCGCGAAGCCCAAGAAGTGAAAGCCGGAAAACCGCCCGCGCCCCATTTTTTTGGGCCGCGCCACACTCACGGTTCTCCGTTGAGCATCGCGACAACCCGCGCGTGCAGCCCCGGCCCCGCGGCGATGATCGAATCCGCGTTCACCGGGTCGCCGCCGCGCCAGTCCGTGATCACGCCGCCCGCGCCGCGCACCACCGGAATCAACGCCTGGATGTCCCACGGGTTCATGATCGGGTCGAGCATCACGTCCGCCCATCCGCCCGCGAGCAACAGGTAGCCGTAACAATCGCCCCATGTCCGCGCGAGCCGCGCCTTCGCAAGCAGCGCATCGTATGCCGGGCCGTTTTGATATTTGCTCACGTTCAACGGGTCGCTCGTCAACACCGTCGCCTCCTCGATGCGCGCGCACTCGCGCACACGCACCGCGCGGCCGTTGAGCGTCGTCTCGACGCCGTCGCCCAGCATCAATTGCCCGAGCACCGGCTGGTGAATCGCACCCAGCACCGGCTCGCCGCAATGCTTCAGCGCGATCAAAGTCCCCCACAACGGCACACCCGTGATGAACGACTTCGTGCCGTCGATCGGGTCGAGCACCCAGACCCATTCCGCGTCCGCGCGCTCGCTGCCAAATTCCTCGCCGACGATTCCGTGCGCGGGAAATTTTTTCGAGATCATATCGCGCATCAATTCCTCCGCGCCGCGATCCGCCGCCGTCACGGGCGACGCGTCGCCCTTCATTTCGACCGCCAGCCCCGGATTGCCGAAGCGCGGCGTGATGAATTCACCGCTGCGCCGCGCCAGCTCGATCATAAAATCGCGAAACTCGGTAAGCTCTTGAAAATTGCTCATGGTGTTTCGCGCAAACTTGCCCGCTCCCGCTTTTCAAATCGATTCAAATCGACTCAGGCCGAATTATGTCGATTTATGCCGCGCCCGCCCTTGCCACGAGCCGCCATTCCGCGCAAATTCGCCCGCATTCATGATTCCGCCCAAGACATTGGTCTTCGCCCTCGCCGCATTCCTGATGGTCGCAAACGCGACCGGCACAGCGCGCGCGCAGGAATCGCTGGCGCCGCCGGTGCCCTTCCCCGCCGAACAAACCCCGCCCGTCGCACCCGGCCCCGGCGTGTTCACCGAGCTCGCCGCGCAACGCGCCCTCGAAACCGGCCTGCCCTCCATCGCCGCCGAAATCTACCGACAGCTTCTTGACGCCCCCGCAAACACCGCCACCCCGCAAACACACAACCGCGTCATTCTCGCCCTCGCCACCGCGCTGATTGAGGACGACCGCATCGAAGAGGCGTCCGGCGCCCTCCAACAATTCTCCGGCGCGCCAACACCCGCGGTTATTCTCCGGCGGGCATTGATCGACGCGCGCGCGCGCCGTTTCGAAGAGGCCCGCGCCGCCATTGCCTCGCTCCAGCCGGAAGACCTGCCCCAATCGGACCGCCCGTGGCTCTTTTTCATGCGCGGCATGCTCGCGGAGGAAGCGGGCGACTACACGCAGGCCTCCCAGCAATACCAGCAAGCCGAAACCTCGACCGCCACCGATGCGCAGCGCTCCTGGTTCATGCTCTCGCGCAGGCGCGTTCAGCTCTTCCTTGGCCAAGCCGGCGAAAACACCATCGCCAGCCTCCGCCAGACAATCGACCGCAACCCCGGACGCCGCGACAGCTACGGTGCCATCAGCCAGCTCGCCGTCGCGCTCAACGCCGCCAACCGCCGCAGCGAGGCCGTCACCCTTCTCCAGACGCAACTTCAGTTTCTCCCCCAGCAGGAAACCGCGATTCGCGATGAGTGGCGGCTCCTCCTGGGGCTCATCGCCGGGGCCGACGACAACTCCGGACGCGACGCCTTGCGCAAACTCCTCGCCGATTCCGGCGACCACGACAAACAACGCGCCGCCCTCCGCCTCCTCGCCAACGCATCCCAAACCAAGGAGCGCGCCACCGAGTTTCACAACTGGCTCAACCAATTCATCGCGGCCACCCCGCCCCATCCGATCCTCGACGACCTGCTCCTTTTCCGAGCCCAACTCGCCCTCGCCGGACAAACCGGCAAGGACTTCGACTCCGCGGAAGCCGACGCCAGCCGGCTCCTCGCCGAGTTTCCCGGCTCGCCGCTTCGCGCCGCCGCGCTCGGCGTGCAAACCGCCATCGCATGGGAACAAGGCCGCTATCGCGCCGCCGCCGACTGGGCCGCGCGCGCGCGCGCCGAGTTGAAATCCGGCCCCGTCCACGCCCGGCTCGGCGTGCTCATTGCCGAGGCTTATTTTCGCGCCAAGGATTTCCGCAACGCCTCCGGCGCCTACGGCTCCGCCCTCGCAGACGTCCCCGAGGGAGTCGCGCCCGGCATGCTCATGTTCCAACGGGTGCTCTCCGAAATCCACGCCCACTCCAATGGCGGTCCCCTCGCCGCCGCGCAAAAAGTTCTCGACGATTATTCCAGCGACGAGCGCTTCGACCCAGTCAATCGCTGGCAGGCCGAGTGGAATCTATCCCGCGCGCTTCAAACCGCCGGTGAAACCGCGCAAGCCTACGCCCGCGTCAGCCGCCTGCTCGCCGAACCGGCGGGCGACGGAGCATTGCCCGCCGGACTTCGCGCCCGCATGGCATGGCTCCAAATGCGCCTTGCCCACGATTCCGGCAACTACGAGCAGGCAATCGCCCACGCCGAAAAAATCAAAACCTCCCTCGATGACGTGGCCCCTGAATTGCGCGCCGACATCATCAGCATGGCGCTCCTCCTCGAAGTCGAGGCCGGCTACGCCCTCGCCCAACCCGGGCAGTCGCCCTCCGACAAGATCGCCTCGACCCTCCGCCTGCTCCGCGGCGAATACCCGAAAACCGCCGCCGCCATCCGCTCCTACATTATCGAGGCCGACCAAGCCGCCAGGCGCGGCCAGATCGTCGAGGCGCAGGGACTTCTCCGCAAACTCGCCGACGATTACAAAGGCACCCCCTACGCCTCCTACGCGCTTTACCAAGCCGCCATCTACGCCGAAAGCCGCGCGCAGGACCAATATTACCGCGAAGCCTACCGCCTTCTCGAGGACCTTGTGTTGAACGAGGAAAACACCAACCCCGGCGCGCATGGCGAGCTCGTCTTTTACGCGCGCCTCAGGCAGGGCAACCTCCTTCGCACCATCAATGAATACGGGCACGCCATCGAAACCTATCGCGACCTCATCAACCGCTACAAATTCCCCGAGTTCCGCGACGCCCTGATCGCCGAGCTCGCCCTCGCCGACTGCTACGCCGCCATCGCCAGTTCGGACGCCTCCCGCGCCGAAAGCGCCGCCGCCATTTATGAACGCCTCCTCGATCTTCCCGCCGCGCCGGTGGATCTTCGCGTCGAGGCCGGTTACAAGTTCGGTCTCAACCTCATTGCGCGCAACACCCCCGCCCGGCTTGAAACCATCTGGTGGCAGATGATAAACGACTTCCTCCTCGACGACACCCAAGCCGCCAAGCTCGGCCCCAAGGGTCGCTACTGGATGTCGCGCACCCTGCTCCGCCTTGGCGAAATGCTCGAGCAGCAGTCCAAATTCACCCAGGCCCGCGAGGCCTACCAGCTCATCATCACCAAAAACCTCCCCGGAGCCACCCTCGCACAGAACCGCATCATGCGGGGAAACGGTTAATCAAGTGGCGTTCCGAATCGTCTCCAACTCCTCCCAGCGCGCGTAGGCGGCGGCGAGAGTTGACTCCAATTCCTCAAGACGGGCGCGAACGACCGGGGCGGCGGCGGAATCACTTTTGTAGAAATCGGGATCGGAAAGCTTGGCCGTGAGCCCGGCTTGCTCGGCTTCGAGCGCCTCGATTTTGGCGGGAAGTTCGTCGAGCTCGCGGTTTTCCTTGTTGGTGAGCTTTCGGGGGCGGGCGGACTTGGCGGGCGTGGACGATGTTTTTTTGCCAAGGGCCGGCGAAGCTTGTTGCGCGCGCAACGCCGCCGCTGAGTCGAGCGCGGCGCGCTGGCGGATGTAATCGGCGTAACCGCCGACGTATTCGGCAACGCGCCCATCGCCCTCCATGACCATCGTGCCCGTGACGACGTTGTCGAGAAAGTCGCGGTCGTGGCTCACGAGAAGCAGCGTGCCCTGGTATTCAACGAGCAGGTTTTCGAGGAGGTCGAGCGTCTCGGCGTCGAGGTCGTTGGTGGGCTCGTCGAGCACAAGGACGTTGGCGGGTTTTGTGAAGAGACGCGCGAGAAGCAGGCGGTTGCGCTCGCCTCCGGAAAGCACGCGCGCGGGTGTGCGGGCGCGTTGCGACGAGAAAAGAAAATCCTGGAGGTAGGTGATCACGTGGCGCTGGCGTCCGTCGATGGTGACGGTTGTGTTTCCGTCGGCGATATTGTCGGCCACGGTTTTGTCGTCGTCGATTTGCGCGCGGAACTGGTCAAAATAAACAACCTCAAGGTTTGTGCCGTGCTTGATCGTGCCGGCGGCTGGCGCGAGTTCGCCGAGCAGGAGTTTTATGAGCGTGGTCTTGCCGGAGCCGTTCGGACCGATGACGCCGATTTTGTCACCTCGGGTGATCGTAGTTGTGAGATCGCGGATGATGCATTTGCCGTTTGGATACGCGAACGACATCTCCTCCGCCTCCACAACCTTCACGCCGGAGCGGTCGGCCTCGGCGAGGCGCATGCTGGCATTGCCGGTGCGCTCGCGGCGGGCGAGGCGTTCGGCGCGCATGGCGGCGAGCGCTTCGAGGCGGGCGCCGGAGCGCTTGCGCTGCGCGCTGGGTTTGCGACGCGCCCACTCCTCCTCTTGCGCGAGTTTTTTGTCGGCGGCGGCCATCTGGCGCTCCTCGGCCTCAAGGCGCTCCTGGCGGCGCGCGAGGTAGGTGTCGTAGGGGCAGTCCCAGTTTGTGATGATGCCGCGGTCGAGCTCGACAATGCGCGTGGCGAGCCGGCGCAGGAACGCGCGGTCGTGCGTCACGAAGAAGAGCGAGATTTTTTCGTTAAGGAGAAAATTTTCCAACCACAGGATTGACTCGAGGTCGAGGTGGTTGGTCGGCTCGTCAAGGAGGAGCAGGTCGGGTTGCGAGGCGAGCGCGCGGGCAAGCAGCACGCGGCGTTTCAAGCCGCCGGAGAGCGCGGCGAAATCAGCCCGCGGGTTGATCGCCATGCGTTCGAGGAGTTTTTCGAGACGCAGCTCGCGCTCCCACGATTCCTCGTGCGCGACCTCCGCGAGTCCCGACGAAACGATATCGTGAACAATGCCGCGCACATCCGCCGGGATTTCTTGCGTGAGCCGCGCAAACCGCGCCCCGGGCTGGCGCGAGACGACGCCGGTGTCGGCCTGCATCTCGCCCGCGATCACGCGCATGAGCGTGGTCTTGCCCGAGCCGTTGCGCCCGACCAGGCAGACGCGCTCGCCGGGGTCGATCTGAAAATTGACGTTTTCCAGAACCGCCGGACCGCCAAAGGCGAGGTTGATGTCGAGTAAGTTTACGAGAGCCATGCGAAGAACTGCGGATTTCGAGGCGGAGAATGCGGAATGGGAAGAAAAATCGTTTCGCGAACCCGGTCGCGCGCGAGGCATCTTTCAGCGTCTGTTTGCGCGCGGGGGCGTTTTTCTCCTCGCCGCCGCGGATGTCGCGTTGCAAATCTGTGCGCATCCACTAAATGCTAATACTCGGAATGTCCGGATTCGATTTCAGTCTCTTCTCAAAAGGCGGCCCGATGATGCTGGTCATCGTCTTCATGGCGGCGGTCGCCATCGTGCTGTTCATAGAGCGCGCGCTCTATCTTCATCGCGGACAAATCAAGTCCAAGGCGTTTCTCGACGGCATCAAAAACACGCTCAACAACCGCCGCCTCGTCGAGGCCGCTACCATTTGCGAGGAAACGCCCGGCCCCGTGGCCTCGATTGTGAAGGCCGCGCTCATGCACGCCGGAAAGCCGCCGGAAAAACTTCGCTACGCCGTGCAGGAGGCGGCCATCGTGGAAATCCCCTCGCTCGAACGCCGCCTCGGCGCGTTTGCCGCCATCGGCCAGGTCGCGCCGCTCGTCGGATTGCTCGGCACGCTCTTCGGCATGATCATGACGTTTCACGCCTTCATGCAAGGCGCCGAGTTTGCCACCGCCACCGCCCTCTCCAACGGCCTCTGGCAGGCGCTCACAGTCACCGCCGCCAGCCTCCTGCTCGCGATCCCCGTGCACCTCGGGCACCATTTTCTCCGGGGCCGCGTGCGCGCGCTCACCCGCGACATGGAGTGGGCCGCCAATGAAATCATGGAGTATTTGATTAATGAATACGAAGGCGAGGGCATTGACGGCGGCGCGCCGGCGCCGAAGGGCAGGACAGCAAAGGGCAAGGCGTGAAAATAAAAGGACACCCGGCCTTCACCACTCACTCTTCGCCATTCACCATTCTTTAGCTCGATGATTATCCGCCCGCTCGATCTCAATTCCAAGCTGAGCCCGCCTCCGCGCAGCTACGACTGGGTGCATTTTGTGAACCTCACGCTCATCGCGATGTTCTTTTTGTTTTTCGGATCACGCTTCATTCTTTCGCCGGCCATTGTCGTGAAGAGCAGCGATTTCCAACTGCCCTCGCGCCCGGCCGACAGGGTTTCATACGTGCCCGGCACGACTGTCGTCAGTATCAAGGGCAACGGGCAAATCTTCGCCGACACGGGCATTGTCAGCCACGCGCAACTTGAGGCTTGGCTCGCTGAAAAAATAAAAAACTCGCCCGACGCGTCGCTTCTTGTTCGCGCCGACGCCGCGGTGACAATCGAGGAGGTGTCGCGCATCGCCGACCTTGCCGGCGAAATCGGATTCAAGGTTTCGATACTCGCCAACCCTGAAAAAAAGTCTTCCCCCTCGTTTCGCCCCTCCGGCCCGCAGGCGGGACAATGATTGCCCATGAAAATCAAGGTCGGCCTGTTTCAATGGAGCTCGCGCGCTGAACATCGCCGCATGTTGGGTTTGATGGTCGTGGCGCTTGTCGCATTGGTGGCGGGCATTTCCGTGCTCGTGGGGATCGTGCGCCTGCCGGTCGCCGTTCCGCGCGCGACTTCCTCCGATCCCGCCACGCTGAACATCGCGCACATGGGGGACAAGCAGCGCAACCGAATCCTCGATGAGGAGGCGCTCCTGCTCGACCCCGCGCCGCTCTTCCTGCCCACCTCGCACAATTACACGCAGGCCGACCTCGCGAGCATCTCCCACAGGGAGCCGGAGCAGGCGTTTCGCGCCTTTCCGCCGAGCTACGCCTATTCCGACGACGCCTTCACAATCCGGTATCCCGACCCCGTCCAAATCCCCGCGCGCCCCGTCGAGGCGCTGGGCTACGGACACACACAGACTCCCTACGCGACCCTCGGGCGCGCCGAGTTTCCGCTCGCACCGCTCCCCGCGCGCCAGGCCAGCGTCGAGGTGGTTCATGCCGGAACCGGGCGGGTTGTGCTCGAACTCCCCGTCCCCCAGCCCGAAACCCGGCCTGCCGACATGCCGGACGCGCTCGCGACAGGCGACTGGTCCCCGCTCGAATTTTTGGCCGCAATCGACGTCACCGGCCTCGCCGCCCCGCCAACGCTCATAAAAGGCACCGGCCCCCCCGCGGTCGTGCAGTATCTCTCCAAGTATCTCGATAAAAACCTGCACATTGGCTTCCGCCTCGAACTCGCCCCCGGCCTTTACATAGTGCGGATCGGACCGTGACGCGTTTCATGTGGTTTTGCGAAACCTCCGCAAAGGGCCGCGCGTCAAATGATGCCGCCGGGCACATTTTGCCGGCTCAAAAAACAACACACCATGAAATCATTCAAATATGTTATCGTTTCCCTCGTGCTTGCCCTCGGCTTTGCCGCTCCCGCGATGTTCGCGCAGGACGCGGGGCCCAAGGGAAAACAGGGTCAGCGTGGCGACATGAACGCCGCGCTTCTTAAAGACATTACCTTGACCGCCGACCAGAAGACCAAGGTTGACGCAATCAGGGCGGAGGCCCGCAAACAAACACAGGCGCTTCCAAAGGAGGAACGCCGCAGTGCGAAAGGCCGGAAAATCATGCAGGACGCCAACGGCAAGATCCGCGAAGTCCTCACGCCGGAACAGCAAAAAACATTTGATGCGAATCAAAAAGCCATGCAGGAGCGGCGCGGAGGCGGAAAAAACAGGGACAAGGGAGCCAGGCCAAAGAGCGCCAAGTAGGCATCGCAGCCGGTTTCCAAATACACAACGCCGCCCGTCAAGCCGCCGCCCGCGCGCCAAGCGCCCGCGGCGGTTTTTTATGGCATGGCAATCCCGGGGCGGCGCGACCGCCACTCACGCGATGCTTGCGTGCGCGCCGCGATTTTCAGACACTTCGCGTTTTTCCAATTCCGAACCAGATGAGCGCCAGCCCGCCAGACGAAGCAAAACCCGACCCATATGTCGCATTCCGCAACGCGGGATTCCGCCGTTTTCTGCTGAGCAATTTTGCGTTCAACCTCGGGCGCCAGGCGATGAGCATCACCATCGCGCTCCAGGTGCTGCATTGGACAAACTCCGCCGCCGCCATCGGTTTCATCGGCCTGGTCAACGTCATCCCGCTCATCTTCCTCGTGCTCCCCTCCGGCGTGCTCGCCGACAAATACGACCGCCGCAAAATCATCACCATCACCATGAGCGCCTCGTGTGCGCTCTCGATCATGCTCGTCATGGTCACGCATTTTCACGACTGCATCCCCTACGTCGGCGTCCTGCGCGGGGCGAATCATCTCATTGAAACAGTCGCTCACTTTTTCACCAGCAAGGACAATCTCGGCGCGATCCATTTCGACAACCCCGCGCTGCCCATCGTTTACCTGCTTCAACTTTTGCACGCCACCGTGCGCGTGGTCGGCGCGCCGGCGCGCGGCTCGATCATCCCCGTCCTCGTGCCGCCGTCGCAACTCACCAACGCCCTCACATGGAACTCCAGCACGTTTGAACTCTCCGCGGTGCTCGGCCCGGTGCTCGGCGGGTTTGTCGCCGTGTGGAGTTACACGGCGGTGTATGCGGCGGACGCCGTGTTCTCCATCGTGCTCGCCGTCTCGCTCGTCGGCATCGCGCTCCAGCCGCGCAAGCCGCGCGATGCCTCGCTGCCCGTGCCCAAGGCCTCCGCCGGCGCGACCTTTATCTGGAGGCAAAAACCAGTGCTCGCCGCCATCACGCTCGATTTGTTCGCCGTGCTCCTCGGCGGGCTCACGGCGATGTATCCGCTCTACGCGAAAAACGTTTTTCACTTTGAAAACTACGAGTTCTGGGCGGGCTGCATGCGCGCCGCGCCCTCGGTCGGCGCGATCATGATGGCGGTTTTCGTGGCGCACTCGCGGCCCTTCAAGCGCCCCGGCATCACGCTGCTCTGGTCGGTCGTGTGCTTCGGCGCGGCGATCGTGATCTTCGCGCTCTCGCGCAACATCTTCCTCTCGCTCTTCGCGCTTTTCCTCACAGGCATTTGCGACAACGTCAGCGTCGTGATTCGCCATACGCTCGTGCAAATGCTCACGCCCGATTACCTGCGCGGACGCGTAACGTCGGTCAACCAGCTCTTCATCGGCTGCTCCAACGAAATCTCCGAGTTCCGCGGCGGCCTGATGGCGGCGCGTTTCGGCCCCGTGGCCGCGGCGACCTTCGGCGGCGTCTGCACGATCATGGTCGTGGTCAGCGTCGCCCTCTCGCTCCCCGCCATCCGCACCGTCCCGCCGCTCAACGAAATCAAACCAGTGGACCCCGAGCCCGAGTTCGGGGCGGACACGGAAAATTCCAATGCTCAGTGAGTAAATTCCAACGACTTATCCCGGTTATTTACCGCCTTCATTTTCCTCCAATGCCTCCACGTAACCAAGCGCGTCGCAAAAAATCTCATTCGCGTTTGGCTTGATCGATTTCGCTATAATCGAAGCATCGAGTTTGTTTCTCACGCAAAAAACCGCCAAGGCAAAGGCAATCTCCTCCTCGGACAAATAACCGCTTCGCTGCCAACTCCATCCCTGCTGGTCGTAACTTGTCCACTGCGTAAATTGAAACGCCGCGTTGCAGAGAAACACGCCGAACCCTTCCGTAATCGCGCACAAATCCGTAAGAGGTTCCAGCGCCTCCCATGTCGCAGGCGGTTCCGTCTCAACTGTTGCGAGCAAATAGTGGCACAATTCGTGCGCAAATGTCGCCACCAGCCCGACCGGGTTTTGCAACAATGAGGACGAATAAGTGATCACGACCCCGTCCTCCTGTGACGCGGAGAACAAACCCGCCGCGCCGGATTGCGAGGTTTGTCCAAGCATGCCGCTCGCGCGCAGGTCGGATTGCATCGCACGTCCTTCATCATCTCCGCATTCCAATCTGCACACCCAGTTGGATAATCCCATCAAATCCCTTACTCTTTGAAACACGCATTCCGCCGAGGCATGATCGTTTGCATAGGTGTCCGGAAAAAAATCTTTGGTCGCCAACACAATGCGCGCTGGCTCCGGCTCTATTTTTGGCGGCAAATTTTTTTCAAGCCACAGATAATGTTGATACAGCCAGAGCGCGCGTTCTTCGGTGAATTCCGTTTGCATGCGAAATATTCTTATTGAAGCAAACACTTGATGCGTCGCCTGTTTTGTCAACCTGTCTGCGGCATTTCTAAACCACTGGGAAATGACGCCCTGCTATATTTTGGATTTTGGATGTTGAAGTTTTTAGCCTGCGCGCTTGCGAGTGGTCTGACATCCGGGATTTTGATTTTTTAATTTTTGTCCATCCGATTTCTCAACATGGCCAAATCTACAAAGAGCGGCCACGCCCCACAACAAACATGGGGCGGCCGTTTTGTGCGCGGTTTTGCGGTTGTGGTTTTACTGCTGGGCACGCCGGTCGCCGCGCGCCTTGCGGCTTCTAACGGCATTGACGCCGTTGGAGAAAATATCGTCGAAATGGAGCGGATGGAGGTATCCGCCGACAGATATTGTTGGAGTTGTGCGGGGAGACGCTTGCGACCGTGTCGGGGGTTGGGTTTTGTCAGTAAGTCGCCGGACCGAGATCGTCGCGCATGCGCATTTTTGCCTGTGTGCGCACCGGCGCGGCCTTGTCATTGACGAGGCGTCCGATCACATCCATCGGGGTTTTGGAGTGGTTGACCACTTCGGCGCGGACCTCCGCGATCTCATCGTTGGCAAGGTTGCGCAGCACAAATTCAGGACAGTCGGGGTTTTCACGCACGAGGCGTCCGCGAAACTCGGGGTCCTCGTGCATGATGGCTTCGCGGTAATACGCATCGCGCCACTCGGCGGGGACGTTGGGGTTGAGCATGAGATTGCGGCGCACCTCGATATTGTTATCCGTGTCGAGTTGCCGGAGCAGGTTGTCGGGCAGGTAGGGGTTGCTCGCGAGGCGCGCGCGAACCGAGGGGTCGGGATCGCTGGCGAGGCTGACCATCTGCGGATAGGAAATATTGACGATGCCGGCGGCGATGCGACGGCTTTGCGGCGACGAGTCGACAAGAAGGATGTCGAGATACTTTTGGCGGAAGGCGACCGAGTTTCCATAGTGCTGGCCGATCGCGACGCGCACGGCGGGATCATTGGTGTGCCGGACGATGTCGCAGGCCAGGGTCTCGTTTGCCTCGGGGTGGGTGGCGATGCTCACGAGCAAGCGGCGCAGCGGCTCGTTTCGCGACGCATCGTGAAACCCGGCGGCCTCCGAACGGTGATTTGTCCAGAGGATGTTGAGCACGCGGGTGGACGCGCTGATCTGGTCGACGATTTTTTGCGCAATGGGAATGTTGCCGGAAAAGTTTTCCGCAAGTTCAACGAGCTTGGGTTCGGGCACGCCGAAACTTTCGCCGAGCCAGCGTTCCACTTGGGCCGGCACTTTGTCGTTGTCCGCGGGTATCGCGACCCATGTCGCGGCGTTCGGCGCCGGGGTCCGAAGGGCTTGGGCCACGGTTTCGCGAAGGCGGTGGTTGTTGTTGTAACGGACCAGAAGGAGGGAAGATAACGCCAGGGCGGCCACAAAAAAACACGCGGGCGGGATGATTGCGGGAAGCGGGAAGAGGGGGACTTTTCGGCGCTCGAACCTGTGGCGCAGAAAAAGGCGGGAAATGATGAAGACCGGCAGCCAGACGAACCCGAAAATCGCAGAGATGCCGGGCACAAAAAGCAACCCGGCGATCATGATGCGAACGATGACCGACGCGGGCGCCTGGTCAAAATTGATGATGATGAGCGCGGTGGTTGTGATGAACGCGAGGCTCGCGATAATAACAAGGATTGTTCGGAAAAAGGAGTTTGAGACTTGAAACGTATTCACTGTTTTTGTGCAAAAAGCAGATGGCCGAGGTGTTTTTCAGAGAGCCTTGAAACCGCCGAAGCCATCACGCGTTGACGTATTTTATATATACTGAATAATTCACGTAGTGGAAATTACATGAAAAATAGTCAATACGTAAGTATCTACACGCCTTGATATTGCAACTTTATTGAAAAAGCGCGTGTTTTGCGGGGATTTCGCTCCCGCGACAAAAATGTCCAATTTCCGCTACTTTGATTTGAGCGTGATGGTGCGGTTGAAGACGAGGGCGCCGGGCTTGCTGTCCTTGCCATCAATGGTGAAATAGCCGAGGCGTTCGAATTGGTAGCGCGCATCGGGCGCGGCGTCGGCAAGGGAAGGCTCGAGTTTGGCGGTGACGGTTTCGACGGAGTTCGGGTTGAGATGGTCGAGGTAGTTGTCGTCCGCGCCGGGTTCGGGGACGGTGAAGAGTCGGTCGTAGAGGCGCACTTCGGCGTCGATGGCGCTGGCCGCGCTGACCCAGTGAATCGTGCCCTTGACCTTGCGGTTCACGTTGGGCTGGCCGGCGCGGGTGGTGAGGTCGGCGGTGCAGCGGAGTTCGACGAGGCGTCCGTCGGCGTCCTTGATGATTTCGTCGAGCTTGATGATGCAGGCGTATTTGAGGCGGACTTCGCCGCCGGGTTTCAGTCGGAAGTATTTCGGCGGCGGCACCTCGGCAAAATCATCGGCCTCGATAAACACTTCGCGGGTGAGCGCGACGGGGCGCGTGCCGAGATCGGGGTTGCCGGGGTGGTTGGTGGCGCGGCACTCGATGGTTTCGCCGGGGGCGATGTTGGTGAGGACAATTTTGATCGGTTTCAAGACGGCCATGCGGCGGTGCGCGGTGGCGTTGAGTTCGTCGCGGATGGCGTTTTCGTAAACGGCAAGTTCGGTGAGGGAGTCGTATTTGGTGACGCCGATGTTGTAGGCGAAATTGCGGATGGCGGCGGCGGGGATGCCCCGGCGTCGAATACCGGCAATGGTGGGCATGCGCGGATCGTCCCAACCGTTGACAACATTTTCCTTAACGAGGCGCATGAGCCGGCGCTTGCTGAAAAGGGTGTAGGCGAGGTTGAGCTTGGCAAATTCGTATTGGTGCGGAAGCGGCCGGGGAAGGTCGAGCGCCTCAAGGATCCAGTCGTAGAGCGGGCGGTGGACAACAAACTCGAGCGTGCAGATGGAGTGGGTGATGCCCTCGATGTAGTCGGAAACGCAATGCGCGTAGTCGTAGAGCGGATACACGCACCATTTGTCGCCGGCGTGATGATGGGCGGTGTGGCGGATGCGGTAGAGGAGCGGGTCGCGCAACCAGACGTTGGGCGAGGCCATGTCGATGCGGGCGCGGAGCGTGCGCGCGCCGTCGGGAAACTCGCCCGCCTTCATGCGGCGGAAGAGGTCGAGCGACTCCTCAATGGTGCGGTCGCGCCAGGGGCTGGGCTTGCCGGGTTTGTCGGGCGCGCCGCGATACTCGTCGGTTTGCTCGGGAGTGAGATCGCAAACGTAGGCCTTGCCCTTGAGGATGAGTTGCTCGGCGTAGGCGTAGAGGGCGTCAAAGTAGTCGGAGGCAAAGAACGGGGAATGGATTTTCGATTGGTCGGAACCGGCAGTTGTTGGAATTTGAGTATTGGAATTTGGAATTTCCGCGGCATTGGCCGCGGGGAGGTGGTAGTCGAGCTTGCCGTCGATCGTGGCGGACGCGGGATGGGCGTGCGGGGTGGTGAGGCCGATTTGTTTGTCGGCCCAGCCGGAGATGAGCCAATTGATGTCGTCGGTGATGGCCTCGACGTATTCGACCTCCTCCTTGGCGGGGTTGGTGTCGTCCATGCGGAGGTTGCAAACGCCGCCGTTTTCGAGGGCGATGCCGAAGTTCAGGCAGATGGACTTGGCGTGGCCGAGATGGAGGTAGCCGTTGGGCTCGGGCGGAAACCGGGTGATGATTTTGGGGTAGCGTTTTTGCGCGACATCCTCGGCGACGATATCGCGGATGAAATCGGTGGGCGCGGCGCTGGTGTTCTCGGCGGTGTTTTCTGCGGACATGATTCGTAGGGACTGAGGGACTGAATAAATGTGGCGTGTGAAATCGGAAAAAGGCAAAGGGAACCAAGAGAGGCAGACGGTGGCAAGTGGGTTTGTCGGGGCTGGCGCGGCGGCCCAAGCGCACCGGGGCCGCGACCTGGGTAAATTTTGCGCGTGCCATTAACCCCGTGCGTGGCATTTTGCGCGGGAACCTTTCGCATCAAAACCACTCTTTCATTTCATCCATGCAAACAATCACGACGGTTTCTGAAATGCAGGCGTATGCAAACGACCTGTGCGCCCGGGGAAAAACAATCGGCCTCGTGCCCACGATGGGCGCGCTGCACGAAGGGCATCTCAGCCTGATCCGGCTCGCGGCGGAAAAAGCCGACGTGGTGATCGTCTCGGTTTTTGTGAACCCCACGCAGTTCGGACCGAGCGAGGATTTCAACAAATACCCGCGCGACTTGGGCCACGACCTGGAGCTCTGCGAAAAAACGGGGGCGCATGTGGTTTTTGCCCCGGCAAACGAGGAAATGTATCCGAAAGGTTACTCGACCTATGTGAACGAGGAACGCGTGGCCAAGCCCCTCGAGGGAATTTCGCGCCCGACGCATTTTCGCGGCGTCACAACCGTGGTCGCAAAGCTGTTCAACATCGTCCGCCCCACGTTTGCCATTTTCGGCCAAAAGGACGCCCAGCAAGCCGCCGTGCTCATGAAAATGACAGCTGACCTGAACTTCCAAGTGGAAATCCTCATGGCGCCGACAGTGCGCGAGGAAGGCGGACTGGCGATGAGCTCGCGCAACCGCTACCTGACGAACACGCAACGGCAGGAGGCGCTTGCAATCAACGAGGCGCTGTCCCACGCAAAAACCATGGTGGAAAAAGGCGAGCGGCGCGTGGACCGCCTCGTCGCGGAAGTCACGCACATGATCGGCGAAAAGCGGAGGCTCCGCGTCATCTACGCGGCGATCGTCGACCGGCGCACAATGGAGCCGGCGCGCGAAGTCGTTCCCGGCGAGGCGCTCATGGTGATCGCCGTGTGGGTGGACGAGGTGCGCCTGATCGACAACATGATTTTATGAGGCCACCGCCCGCGACACCCGGGTGCGCGGCGCAAAATCCGGGCATCCGGGATTTTTTGTTTTTGCGCTTCACATTCCGCGATCCGCAATCCGAAATCCGCATCCAATGAAAGTCACCGGTCTCGCCATTGTTCCGCCGCCATCCGCCGCCGACCAGCCGAAGGTCACGCCCGAGCTGCTCGCCTCGGTTCTCGCGCGCTACTCGCGCAGCAATGACGGGCTCGCAAACATCCTCTCCAAGGTCGATCTCGCCAACCCCGACGCGTCGATCGACCGCATCCTGAAATTTGTCGATTACGGGCACGCCTCCATCGGCGGACTCACCGGCGGCCTGGCCGTCGCGCTCGACGATGTCTCGATGTGGCTCGCGTATAAAATTTTCGAGCTCGCCCAAATGGCCGACGGCCAGGAATCGAGCACGCGCTACATCACCATGGCGCCGGCAAGCCTGCCAGACGCGGCGGAGCTCGGCATTCCCGACGATCTCGCCGCGCGCTGGCGCGACGTGA
Source organism: Ereboglobus sp. PH5-5 (assembly GCF_029504805.1). Taxonomy (NCBI): domain Bacteria; kingdom Pseudomonadati; phylum Verrucomicrobiota; class Opitutia; order Opitutales; family Opitutaceae; genus Ereboglobus; species Ereboglobus sp. PH5-5. Next base: position 186,919 of record NZ_JAQFIT010000003.1, read on the forward strand.
TGGCGCGCGCCTTTGCCGCCTACAACACCGAGTATGCGCGCCTCGACGCCCTCGCCCTCGCCAAGCCGGAACTCGTGCGCATCCCCGCCGGCGCGAAAGAGGCGGTCGTCACGCGCCTGCGCAAAAACTACGCGCTCGACCGCGCCCGTTATTTCATCCCCTTTGCCACGCGCACCAACCTCGCGCTCGTGCAAAGCTCGCGCATGTGGGCGCAGCTCGTGAAACAACTCGACTCGCTCCCCCACCCCGAGGCGCGCGCCGCGGCGAAACTGCTGCGCGACGAATTGATGAAACAATCACCGCGCCTCATGCGCCACAGCAACGCCGACGCGGCGTGCCAGGCGCAGGCCGCCGCGGAGCTGGAAGCGAGCTGCTCGCTCGGATTGGAACGGCTTTCAACCGACGGCCTCGCCGATGAAACGTGGGTGCATGTGGACCGAGCCACGCCGCCGTTTTTGCCGGAGCGCCAGTCAATCGCCGACGCGCTGCGCCATCGCGCAAATCGTTACGGCCAGCAAGGCAGCGCGACACGGCGCATGCGCGTGACGTTTGCTTTCAACAACATCGCCATCGCCGAGCTGCGCGACCTGAACCGGCACCGCACGGGCAACCGCCACACGCCGCTGATACAGGCGGGCTTTTACCTGCCGCCGGAAATCGACCGCGCCGCGCACGCGCAATTGCTCGCCGACCAGGCGGAGCTGACGCGCGAGCTGATGCGACGAGGCTCGGCGGCGTATGTGCACGGCATGCTGCTCGGCGCGCAAACGCCCTTCGAGCACGGCACCCATGCGGACAAGTTCATCTACGAAGCCGAGCTGCGCACGGGAATGGGCGCGCATTTCCGTTACGCGGAGCACTTGAGCGCGGCGCTGCGCGAGTTCTTCAAACAAGTGCCGGAGGCAAAACAGTGGGTTGTCGAAGGCACGGCCGAGCCGGAATAAAACGCCCCCGATTTCGGCTGCGGGATTTTTATTAAATAACATCATTCATATATGTGGGTTTCGACTTTAAAGAGATACGCCGGGATTGTCTTTTATAGGACACTTGCCGGCATCAAATCCGAGGGACGCCAGAATTACCTGGGGTATCTGTGGTTTTTGCTGGAGCCAATGTTGAGCACGCTCGTGCTTTACATAGCGTTCTCCCAAATCACCGGCAAGGGCGGCCCCGAGTATGTGGTTTTTCTTATATTAGGCATGATCACATGGCAGTGGTTTGAAAGCTCGTGCATGCTCGGCGCCACGGCGATCAAGGCCAAATACGGCGTCCTTACGCAATTTAACCTTCCGAAATATATATTCCCGATTGTGTCCATCATGGTCAACACGTGGAAATTCCTGTGCGTGTTTGTGGTCATCCTGGTGACGGCCGCTGTGTTTGGTTATACGCCCAACTTCCATTATGTGTATTTGCCGGGCCTGATGCTGCTGCAGTTGTTGTTGATTATCGGCGTGACACTGCCGCTGACCATCGGCGCCACGCTCATGAACGATCTGCTCACGGTGGTAAGCTCCATATTCCGGCTGTTGTTCTTCATGTCGGGAATATTCTTTGACGCCTCGCTGGTGCCGGAGAATTTAAAATCACTGTTTTATGCAAATCCGATGGCAGTCTTTATAGAATCCTATCGCGCGGTCGTGATCCACAACCAGCCCCCGCAAATGTCGCACTTGGCCGAGGCGGGCCTGGTCAGCATGGCGTTCCTCGCCCTCGGCATGATTCTTCATGCCTATTATGATAAAAAAATACTCAAACTGACCAATGCCTGATCCTGCGATGACGCCACTAATTACACTGGACAATGTCGGTTTGTGCTACCGTCCGCAAAGGACTATTTTCTCAAGGACAAAAAAGGAAATATGGGCCTTGCGCGGTTTGAACCTGCAAATTTATGAGGGTGAAAAACTCGGCATCATAGGCCGCAATGGATGCGGCAAAAGCACATTGATGCGCGTGCTCGCCGGCATCTATGGCATAGACGAGGGGAAGATGTTGTTTTCCCGGCCCAATGTGCACGTCGAGCTGCTCTCCCTCGGCGTGGGATTTGAGGGCAACCTGACCGGTGAGGAAAATGCCATCCTCAACGGCATGCTCATGGGAAAATCAAGGGGGCACATGCTGGAACGAATAGATAAAATACGCGAATTCTCCGGCCTTGGTGATTTTTTTTACTATCCGGTGTATACATATTCATCCGGCATGAACCTGCGGCTGGGCTTTTCCGTCGCGATGGAAACGGACCCCGATGTTTTATTGATAGACGAGGTGCTTGGCGTGGGCGACGAAGTGTTTGCCGCCAAATCGGAGGCCGCCATAAAGGAGAAATTCTCGTCAAACCGCACGGTGGTGTTGATTTCGCACGATGCGGAAACAATAAAACGCATGTGCGGGCGCGCCATCTGGCTTGAAAAAGGCCAGATCCTCGCGGAAGGCGATCCCGGCGAGGTCGCGGAAAAATATCACACGGGCGCGCATCAATATAAAATTTAGCCATCAAATGAGCCAGGTATTATACGATGTCACGCACACCTCGCATACAAACGCGAACACGGGAATCCAGCGTGTGATCAGACGCCTGCACAGGCATTGGCCCAAGAATAAAGAGCCTTCTTTGCTGCCAGTCGTCCATGACAAGTATGCGCACGCATGGCGACACATGGATGCGGACGAAACTGATAATTTAATATTTTCGTCTAGTAAGCCGACCGGTGTGAGGCGGAGTGAGTCATGGTCCTTGAGGCAAAGAATGAAAGGGTGTGTGTCCCGTGTGCTTTTTCCAAACAAGCATTATTCATTGGGCGAGGCGGACGGTTTTATTTGCGGAGAGCCATTTTTCGACAAATGCCGGTTGGAAGCGTTTTCGCGATTGAAAATAAAATCGCCTGTGAACGGTCCGAGCGTCGCGATTTTCCATGACATGATTGCGGTTCAATCGCCTAATTTGGCGCCGCGGGCGACAGTAAAAAAATATCACGGCTATTTGGAACAACTCCTGAGTTTCGACGTAATAGCCTCCGTCTCTGATTATAGTCGAGAAGCCCTGGTCTCATATTGGAAAGCCCAAAACGTCGCCCAAATGCCCCAAATCGTAACGATACCCTTGGGCGTTGACGAAGTGGTCGGTGCCACAAACGTGAAACTGCCTTATGATAAAACACCAATGGTCCTCTCGGTGGGCACGTTGGAAGGGCGTAAAAATCATATGGCGTTGCTGGAAGCATGCGAGCAACTGTGGTCGAAAGGATTGGATTTCCGTCTTCGGCTGATAGGCATGTTAAACAAGGCAACCGGCGCGGCGGCGATGGAGAAAATACGGCTGTTACAATCAAAGAACAGACAGATTGAGTGGTGCGCCAATGCATCAGACGCCTTCTTAAAAGAGTCCTACAAAGAGTGTGTTTTTACCGTATATCCCTCATTATGCGAAGGCTTTGGTCTTCCGGTATTGGAAAGTCTCGCGCATGGACGGGCCTGTGTGTGCTCCGGCTTGACTGCCATGGCGGAGGTTGCGGGCGGCGGAGGCTGTGTCCTAACCGGCGAACCTAGTTCCGGCAATATTGCCCTTGGCATGGAATCGCTTTTAACAGATCAAAAAATGAACGCTTCATTATCGGTCGCCGCGCTGGCAAGAGATATTCGAACATGGTGTGCTTACGCATCTGACATGTATAAACTGCTGGCCGCTATCAATGTATCACCGTAAAACCATGATGACCATTTCACCAAAACTAAAGAATGCGCTGTTGGAATTGGCTCCTATTCTAATCGTCGTTTTTTTAACGACTTGGATATTGGCGGGCATTGGAGATGATTCGCTACGGTGGGCCAGGCAATTTTTGTATGATGGAGATTCAATGGTTTCCCCTTGATCGCGCAATCCTTAGGTGTGGTTCTCCGGCAAAGGGAGCCTGGTTTTATATGAAATCGAAATCTCTCCGGAATAGGCGGAAATGCGAGGCTCTTGCTTGCATCATGTCTTTGGCTCGGGCGGTATCAAGGCTGTGTTTTTTGAATGACAACCCCCCGATTTTCAAGTTGATCGAGAAAAACTTTATTTTTTTGACACTCATCCTTTGATAAAAACAACTCGTCTCCATTTTGAGTATTAATGTTGATCCCTGTTATTTCGCAGAGGCCGTCTGCGTTAAAGCGACAGGTTTTCAAGGTGCCCTCATCCTGAGCCCAAGTGACGGGCCAGACATCATCAATGTCTGCAATTTGTGCTTTTTTATAATATTCAACCCACTCACTCTTGGTGAAGTCGGCCGCATACGCATAGGATCTTTTTGGGCGCAGAACGACATCGGTTGAGGCCATTCCTATTAGCCATGGCGAAAGATCCTCGTTCATTGCATTTCTTGATGCAACGCGGCCTATGAGCCTTCTTGTTCCTCCGCCCGCCGACACAGCCAGCATTTTTTGCATTGTTTCATAATAATTCAACGCGAGTTTTTTGGGGTCGAAATTCTCCTTGATGTGCTGCCGCGCCTGCACGCCAATGCGTGCTCTTAAATCAGGATTTTGGAACAACAATGAAAATGCCCCTGCAAGAGTCTCTTGGGAAACGTCCTCATCAAGAGCGAGCGCCACGTTGTCCGGATACTCACAAAAACTGCCATGTTTGTTAAAAACCACAGGCGTCCCTTTCGACAGGCAATCCAGCATGGCCCCGGATGTTTCGCCGCGAGAATTGGTGCGCAGTTGCACGGCAAAATTGCATGCCGTTACCCATCTGTCGTAGTCTTCGTCCGTCAAATATCCCGTCACGGTAACGTGTTTGTTCAAACGAAGACTGTCGATTTGCGCGCGAATGCCATTTGCAAAGCTTCCCGAGCCAAGCTCGCCGGCAAAAACAAGGCGGGCTTTCGCGAGGGGATTCATTTTAATAAATGTTGCGAATGCGCTTATGATCAAACCGGGGTTTTTTGTGGGTGCGACATGGCCAAAGCTGCAAATAACGAATTCTTCGGTTTTTATGTTTAAGGCGTTTCTAACTGAGTGTAGCTCCGTTTCAGTTTGCGGTGGAGTCGCACGTTTGATGTGGGGAATCAGCGAGACAGGGGCGGCGACACCCTCAGGGTAGAATTTTGCGATGAGATCAACGGCATGTTGCGAGTGCACAATCACACCAAGCGCATGCTCGAATATAAAGCTGTTTGCTGGATATGCTTGGACCGCCCGCCAAATGCCGTCGTTACTTGCGGTTTGCTGATAAGGGGCGAAGCCGTGTGAATATAGCAGCTCCCGACGAAATAAATCCGGATGCTTGTGGAGCAGCAAACTTGATAGAAAGAAGTCATGCAGCTCGACTATCCCGGGCCAGCGTCTGAGCAGGTCAATCATCGGGGCATGAAACTCGCTGTTTCCAAACTGATACATTATGAGATCGAACTTGTGGCCGATGGCGTCGAGTGTTTGAAGTTGATGTATCGGATGGTTGGCTATCAACCAAGGTTCATCGACTTGAAGCGCTGTTGTGAATATTTCTATTTCATAATGAACTGCGAGATATCTGATCAACTGGCTGCTAAAGGTTGCTATTCCCGTTTGTTCCGGGGGCAATGGTGTGCAAAAGGCAAGCTTGGGCCTGGGATGGGGCATTGTTATCGAGGTGGTTGTTTGTTTCTTCGATACCGCCTCGCGCCAGCAATCAATCACCCTTTGCGCCGAGCGTTCCCATGTGAAAGTGGTCGCGTGTTTGAGCCCCTGGCGACGAAGCGTTTCGCGAAATGACGCATCGGTAAGGACTTCATTCATTTTTGATGAAATCTCGTCCGTGTTCTGCGCATCAAAGAGGGCGTCTTTCACGGGCATCATTTCTGGGAGACTGGAATTGTTGGCGGCAATAACAGGTGCTCCGCAGGAGGCCGCCTCAAGAATGGGCAACCCCATGCCCTCGTAGATTGACGGAAATATGAAAGCCTTGCAGGTTCTATAAAGGGCGAGCAAATCGGAATCGGGAACAAATCCTGTTATAATCAAATCCGATTCGGAAAGGCCGATTCTGGTGGCGAGCTTTCTAAGTTTGTTTTTTTCCGAATCCAAGACTTTACAGACTATCACAAGACAATGGACTGCTCGTGTGGCGTGCGGCAATTTGGCAAAGGCCTCCATGGCGCCTTCGATATTTTTGCGCCAGTCAAAGCCTCCCGTATACATCATGAACGGTCTTGTGATTTCGTATTTATGTAAAATACGGGTTCTTTCATCTTCCGTCAGGACGCCCGGCGAGAACTGTTCGCCGCAAGCTCCGTAGATAGTTACTATTTTTTCCGGGGCCAAGTCCAAATGGTTGATGGCATCGCGGCGTGTGCATTCGGATATGGCAAAGAGACAATCACATTGCATGAGTGCATTTACGCGACTGCCATACCATCCGAGAATTTCATTACCGGGCAAATAACGCTCCTTGAATATATAAGGTATGAAATCATAAATAACCGCGGTTTTTACCAAGCCTGGGCATAGTGAGGGCGGCGGGAGGTGCAGTTCCGTTTCGAAGTAACTTGACACATGCACAACTTGGGGAGCGGTTTTGGAGTAAGCACGGGCAAGGGTGGCGGCTTGCATGTGCGGCACAACAGAGGTCGCCGGGTTCTCAAACAAATTTCCCTGGGGAACCTTCACGGTTTTTATTCTATGGGAGGGAATTAGATTCTTGGTTGTGGCATGGATTTCCCGAACGGACTCTGGATGCTGCAATCCGACAATGAAGGCGTCGTCCCTTTCGCCCTTGAGTTTCGCGATGGCTCCCAGAAGCCCGGCAGTGTAGTTGCCGATGCCACGGTTGCGGCTGCTGTGTGTTTGGCAGGCGGTCGCGTCGACGCAGACACGGATGCTTGTATTTTTCATGGGCGTTTATACATCAACGTCCAACCCGGTCACGCTGTTTGTTTAAGAGTTCCATGTATCCTGATATGGAATCCTGCGCGCCGGCGCTGCCGCCGGGTTTTCGAGTTGCACTGTTTTCAAGGGAAGCGGAAAAATAAACGGAAGGATTTTTTTTGTATTTGGGGTCGCCAACGAGCGAACGCCAAGCCCGGTATATGTGCGTGTGCCAGGGCTTTTCGCCTTTTACAAACATGCCGAGCCCGGCGCGATAGAGGTGAGTGTGCCAGGGGACGCGGACGTTGGCGTAATATTTTTTAGGCCTGACGTTTTTGGCCGAAAATTGTTTATAATGCCGGTCTCCCATAAGAACACGCATCGCCCGGTAGAGGTGGGTCCCGCTTGTCGCGGAATATAAAAGTTTTCGCAGGCGGTCGATTTCGGCCTGCTTTGCGCCGATTTCCGCCTGCTGGCGCGCGGTCGCTGAGGCGGCGTGTGTTTGCAGTTCTAGATGTTCCTTTTGCAGTTTCTCGTTTTCCGCGTTTAATATTTCAATGATTCTTTCCTTCTCCCGAATTTGCGCGGCGGATTTTTCCTCGCATCGCAGAGCTTGAACGCGGAGCCGCCCGGCTTCTTCGCGGAGTTTTTCAGTTTCCCCGGCGAGTTTTTGCGCTTCTACGTGAAGCTGCTTTATTGTTTCCCCGACGATACGTTGTCTTTCGTCAAAGTCCCGTTGTTTGCCTTGCTCCGCTTGCAGTTTTACATGAACAGCAAAATCGTCGAATATACAGGGAGGACATGATAAGTCTTTTTTCAGGGCGCCATGCTCCGTCGCGAGATAATAACGGTTCACGCCGTCGAAATATACATATTCATAACCGGCGCCGGTTATACTCTTTTCCCAGATTTCATAATTAGGATCCTGCGTGCCGGGCGCGATTGCCTCTATAATTAGTATCCAAGGGCGGTATTTTTGAAAATCCATGCCCTCTATTATTTCCGTCTCCATGCCCTCGACATCGATTTTTAGGAAATGAATGTCGCGAGTCGCATAGGGGGCGAGAATGTCCTTGAGTGGATAGACGGGGACGGTGGTTTTGGTGACAGGCCAGCCGCTTTGCCCGTGCTTTTCGGCGATTTGCGACACCGCGGTCGAGAGGCCGGTGTTCGGGATGTTGTTAAACTCGATTTCCCCGACGGTTTTGCCGGCGGCGCAGCTCAGCGTGATATCGCGGGGGCGGTCGTTGACGAGTTTGCGGTAATAATCCTGATTCGGCTCGATGTTCACTCCCGTCCAGCCGAGGTCGTAAAAGGCCTTGGTAACCGAATCGATGACGGGATCGTTGGCTCCGACATCCACATAGAACCCGTTTTTGACGTCTTTTAGCGCGCGATGAAGAATTACGTCCTCAAGATTCTGAGCATAGGAAATGAATGACATGGGTAAAAATTAAGATGAAAGAGAGATTGCGGGGGCGTTTGTTTGGCAACCCTTGGCCCCGGATATGAACGCCCGCAAGATCGCATTTTATAATATATTGGTTTCCACTAAGTTGTGTCCTTTTGTAAATAATGGCTAAAATGCAAACAAAAGTATTATGACAATGCAAGTGCCCGCGCACGCATTCCTTTCCGCTGCATATTGGGACGAGGGCGGCTTGGGCGCGGCATCATCTCAGTGGGAAGCTCACGGTTCGACGGGGCTTGCATCCTGTAACTCGCAAGCAGCGAGCCTGTTGCCCAATACGCCAACAACTTACGGACACTTGGCACATCAAGTTTTTCAAAAAAGGGTAAAATTTCTTGCATCGGGTGGGTGTTGCCACATCTTGAGTGTCCCTCCCGCCAAAAATCTTAAGTAGAGCCTAGCTCCTTAGGGTTTATTCGCCCGGTCTCACCACCGGGCGATTTTTTTTGCACAACGCGCCGCCGACTGATGGGTTCCGTGGCTGTCATGCTGCATATTGTCCTCTTCCAGCCGGAAATCCCCCAGAACACGGGCAACATCGGGCGCATGTGCGCGCTCACGAAATCACGGCTGCACCTGATTCACCCGCTCGGCTTCAAAATCACCGACGCGCAACTGCGGCGCGCGGGCATGGATTACTGGTATTCGCTCGACGTGCATCATCACAACGACTGGCCCGCGTTTCGCGCGAGTCCCGCGGCACCCGGCGGGCGCCTGTGGTTGTTCACCACAAAAACGAGGCGCTCGTTTTGGGACGCGGGCTTTGCGGACGGCGACGGGCTGGTTTTTGGAAACGAGGGAGGCGGCGCGCCCGAATGGCTGCACTCGGAGCTCGGCGAGGAGGCGCGAGTGACGATTCCCCACGCGAACCCCGCGTTGCGCTCGCTCAACTTGAGCACGGCGGCGGGCATTGCGTGCTACGAGGCGCTGCGGCAGACGCAGCTGCTGGGGTAGCGCGCGGCGGGTTTTTAGAGTTTCAGTTTTTTGAGTGTTTTGTTGGCGGCGGCGATGTCGCGGAACGCCGGATCGAACGTCTCGTCTTTTTCGAGGCCCATCCATTCGCGCATGTTGGCGTGCTCGGGGTGCTTCGGATCGGCGAGGATTTCCACAAGATCGCAGTAGCCGGGAACGCTGCCGCAGTCGTCGGGCGGGCAGGCGTTTTTGCCGTCGATGACTTCGGCGCGGGTGAGGCGCGCCTCGACGGGCTCAAGTTTTTCGAGGACGATGTCGTGCTCCCAGTTGTCGCCGAAATCGTAGGTGTAGACGCATTTGGATTTTGTCTCCGGCATCATGTCGTCGAGGCGGTGTTTGCGTTCGTCGAGTATTTCCGAGCCGACGCCGAACATGCCGAAGCTGTCCTCTTCCTCGTATGGTATTTGATAGATGGTTATTTTGGGACTGACTTTGATTTTGGGTATAATTTTGGCCTTGGTTCTGGTCTCGAAGGCGTGCAGGTGGCTGTTGGTCCAGCCCATCGCGATTTGGATGACGTCGTGAAGTTTCGGGAGCTTGATGTCGTGGGGAACAAGAACGCGCCGCCAGATGGCGGGCGTGAGGTGTTTGAGCGTGATTTTAAGCCGGGCGGTTTGCGCGGCGGTTTTGTTGATGGCGACCATGAGACGGGGAGGTTGTTTGAGATTTTAAGGGGTTGTTTCGGATTAAGGTTTTTCTGATTTTTTAACCATGGAGGGCGTGGAGCGGCTTTGCCGCAACCGAAGGCTTTTTAACCGCAGATGGACACAGATAGACGCAAATGCGGAAAACAATGAATTTGTGAATCGATGGTTTTAATATCTGCGTATGTCTGCGGTTGTTAAATCGCTGCTTTCGGGCGAAAGGAGCCGTGCATGGCGTCAGAGGGTGTCGATCAGTTTGATAAAGTCGTCGTTTTTGCGGAAGGTTTGGCGCAGCGTTTGCCGCGTGGTTTTCCAGTTGGAGTCCTGGCCGGAGCTGGCGTGAAGCTCCTTGATTTTGCGCAGGGTGAGGGCGGCTTCTTCGCGGGCGCTGTCGCTGTGTTGCTCAATGAGGCGTTTGAGGTGCCGCAGGTAGACGGGGATCGCGTCGGCGGGGTGTTTGTCGGCGCGCTTGCCGGCAAGTTCAAACCAGAGGGTTTCGTCGCAGCCTTTTTCGTTGGCGGCGGCCCATGCGGCGTCGGTGTTGTTTTCCCATAGGAGGACACGGACGAGCGTGCTGTAGTCCGTTAGCGGCAGGGAGACGAAGAAGGTGTTGGCAAACGGTGACAGCCTGGGTGTCCACGGGGGATATTTTTGATTGATTGTTTGGTTGGCGATGGCGGTGTCGAGGGTGGCGCGCAGCGTGGCGAGCGCTCGCTCGCTCCATTGCCGCCAGTTTTCCCCGGCGGCGTGGACGCTTTCCTTGAGTCGCTGGTAAAAACCGCGAGATGGGCTTGCTTCGTAACACTTCCACGCGAGCGCGAGCGCCTTGTCGTGTTGCCGGCGGCGGTGATATTCGGCGATGATAAAATCGACGAGTGGTTCGGTGCCCGTGGTGTTTTCCGGGAATCGGGCGATGCCGCGCCGGGCCCATTCGAGGGCTTTGTCGTGCTGATTGGCTTCGTGGTAAATTTCGGCTGCGCGGAGGTAGGCACTTGGATGCGCGAGGTCGCGGGTTTCGAGGGCGACAAGAGCCTCGGTGTCGTTCGTAAGGCGGGCGATGGTGCGCAGGGCTTCTACTGCGGTGTGGGTGACGTCGACGGACGTGAACGTGGACAATTCCGCGTTGAGGCTTGCGCGAAGGGCGGCGAGGCCGGCTTCGCCAAGGAGGTCGGCATAGCGTTCGATGACTCCCGAGAAATAATAGTAGTTGTCGACAAACGTCCACGCGTGGATGAGACGCGCAAGTTGCGCGGGCGGGGTGTTTGCGCGGCGGGTGGCTTCGTGGTGGATGTCAAGGAGTCGGCGGCAAACAAAGCCCGCATCGCCATCGCTGTCGGCGATGCGGGTGTTGATGCGTTCGAGGGCGTATTCGGAGAGCTCAAGGACGGCGTTGTGGTAGCCGTCGCTGGAAAATCTTTCGAGAATATCGGCGAATTCCTGAAGCTCGTTGGTGGGATCGTGGATTGTGGTGACGTGCCGGATGACGGCGCGGCAGGCGTTGAAGTCGGGTTGTTTGCCGGTGGCGAGGGCGGCGTGGCGCAGGAGTTGTTCGTGAAGGCGGCGGTCGCGCGCGGCGGTTTCGAGGAGAGTGTCGGCGAGTTTTTCCTTTGGCTGGGAGAGGAGCCAGGGGCGCAAGTCGTCGAGTTTGATTACGGCCGATTTGTTGCCGGCGGGGGTTCCGGCGACGGCGGGAGTTTCGTTCAAGAGGTTCCCTTTTCCCGATTTGAGCCAGGCGAGCGCGACGGCGACGCAGTGCTTGCAGAACACACCTTCGCCGCTGGCGTGGGGACAAGTGCAGTGGTAGTCGAGCGCGGGCGCGGATGTGTCGTTGGATATGCTTACCGAGAAACAGACGGTATAGTTTTCAGTGCCGCGAACGATGGCGGTGAGGGTGTTGTCATGCTGGGTGAGCGAGGCGACCGAGCCGTCTGCATGGTAGAGTGCGCCGCGCGAAAAGGACCGTGGCGAGGCGAGTTTTTTAATACCATCAATGGTCAGCAGATCGGTGAGCGAGGCGGGCGGCATGGGACGGGGAAGCGGGTTGCGGATCGAAAATGAAAATGGGGCGAATTGACGGGCGATCAACCATCGATTGCCCTCGTGATGCGGGCGACGGTGCGGGTTTCGTTTTTGCGCGTGAGGGCGTGCTCCCAAACACGAAACACGCGCCAGCCCCTGGCCTTGAGGAGTCGGTTCACCTCGCGGTCGCGCTGGCGATTGCGGGCGATCTTGGCATCCCAGAACTTGCGATTTGATTTTGGGCGGCGGTAGTGGACGGGGCAACCGTGCCAGTAGCAACCATCAACAAAAACAGCGAGGCGATGCGCGGGAAAAACGAAGTCGGGTTTGCCGGGGAGTTTGAAATTGCGCCGCCAGCCAGTTATGCGGTGCGCGCGGAAAATCGTGATGAGCCGCAACTCGGTGTCCTTGTTGCCGGAGCTGCGAACGCGGGACATCACCTCGGAGCGTTTGGTTTTGGTGAAGATGTCGGGCATCAGACTTTATTCTCTAAGGCTATTCATCTGAACTTTGAATATTAAGAGCGTATTATTGAATACACCAATCTAGCTATTTGCATCGCCAAGTATGGTGGAACTGCATTGCCAACTTGCCGATATTGATCTGTTGGCGCGCCCTCGAAGAAGTAATTATCCGGAAAAGTCTGGAGGCGGGCGGCCTCGCGCACGCTTAGACTACGGCATTGCAGAGGATCATAATGGATGTAATAGTGTCCATCTTTTGAAATATGTGATACTACTGTTGTCGATGGATGTGAGTCCACTTGGACTCTAAATCTATCCGCAAAGGGAATTTCCCTCATATCGCCTCGAATGTTTCCATGATCGGGCCGAAGATATGTGGGAATATCTTTAATCGACGGTGAGCGTTTGAAAAAGTGAGCATATTGGGAACAAAAGAAATAACGCTGCAGGTCGCTTGCCATATGTCCGCGACTATTATGATTTAAAATAAATTTTAAATTTTCATCATTATACCAATCGGCGATATGTGATTGATTTTCTTTTGTTTTGATCATTGGCTGTGATCCAACGGGAAGAGTGGCAGACAAGAGCTTGATCTGTTCCAAGAATGCCAATTGAAATCCCATGCCCAGATGCATTGGCCGACAGAAATCATATTTCACTAATCCCTTAATAATGTTTCTCCAAATTTCTGGGCTATCGGTTTGTTTTGAAACTTTACTCCTTATCTTTGGCAAATCATTGATGGCCTCACGAACTGTCATTTTAGAGGTTGTTGATTTGGTAAGACTTTTTTTCGAGTATCGGAGATCTTTGCGCAAGCCTAGTATAAAAACTCTAGAACGTGCCTGTGGGACGCCGTGCTCTTCGGCTCGCACAACGAAAAGGGAAGGGATATTTTCCGGTGTATCATCCTTTGATTCGGGGCTAATGGGATAAAGATCATACCCAGCAGTTCCAAGATCATCCAAAATTTTTTGAAACATGCGCACACCCTTGTTTTTTGCGGATAAAAGACCCGGCACATTTTCCATTATAAAAGCGACTGGCCTCACTTGACGCACAATGCGCAAATACTCTTTATATAGATAATGCTTTTCGTCGTCTTCGAAATGAGGATCCTTTATTCGAGAAGAACGCCCAATCAGTGAATAGGCTTGGCATGGGGGGCCCCCGATTATTACACAATCACTGCTCTCGCTATTTTTTTTTTGCAATGCCGCGGCTAGTTTTTTATCAATTATGTTATTGTCTCGGCCCAACTCCGCATGCATCGCTTCGGCCCGTGCAAGTTTAGCAATGACAGGGTGCCTCTCAAAGAGCGTCTCTCTGAGGATTTCACCATGCACGTATCGATAATAATCTAATGTTTTGTCATCGTCTTTCAGATATCTAAATAGTGCTCTTAGCTCCAATGTTTTGTGTGCCGTGTGCTCACGTTCGATAGACAAGACAGTTTTGAAAATTTTCTCACCGGATGCATCGCGGATATGATTGAATCCCTCGTTCAAACCGCCGGGGCCGGCAAAAAGATCAATAATAGGTATAGGCATTTTAAAATTATTTTTCGGTATAAAACCCTTCAGCTTTGGCGCGCTTTTCGGCCTTAATAATTATTATTGATTGAGCTTCAGACGGAACACGTCCAATGGCAATCTTACAAGCTACACTCAAACATCCATTTTCTTTGTCGGTTAATTTCCTAGCAGTCTCATTCCATTTCAGCATAGCTTCCCAATAGGCCCCTCCTTTTTCAATTATATATCTTTGCGCATGTATGCCATTGATCATCTGTTGGTCCTTTTCCGCCTGCCTCTTGGCACTTTGACTCACTTCTTTTCTTTGCAAAAATTCATATGCTGACTCTGATAAATCGAGGTGCAATTCCATGACCATTTGCCAGCAGGCCTCCTTCTTTGCGAACTCGCCCAGATGCTCTTTCTGTTCTTGGAAAAATGTAGTGATTTTTTCCGCGATGCGCACGAGCTCTTCCAATATAATTTTCGGGACGCTCTGTGTATTCCATATTATTTTATAATCGAGTGATTTTCCTGATGATTCCAGCATAGCCGCAAATTTTGCTAGTGTATACGTAACTATGCTCGCCTTATAACTTCCGAAGTTTCTTTCTCTCAATAAATCAACCAATATTCTATCGAGTGACTTGAATATAATTGCTTTTGAAATTGCCTCTTGAAACCAGAGCTCATTGATCGAAATATTATTTCCATTTCTGTCACAATTTTCGTCCCATTCTTTTGCGATCAAGGTGACAAAACCATCACGTCCAGATGTTCCCGCAAATGCTTTCTGCGCACCACGGCTAACCAAGTGCGGCTTCTGCCAGAAAGATAAGCAATATTTTGCCAAATCGGTCTTTGTGAACATTTGTCTTTTGGGATTTTGCAGTAAAAATTCCCTAGCTTTGGCTGGCGCGAGCTTTGCTTGGGCATTGGCAAATTGCCCGCGTGCCCTTTCGTAAAACCAGTGAGTTTGACGCGTGCTTCCATCAACAGAAGGCGCCCACAAGCGTCGTGAAAACTCCTCAATACGCAGATGGAATGGGTGATTCGAAAAGAAATCCGCTGCGTTGACCTTGTTCTGAGTGTTAGCGTATTCGGAAATTTTGGGCACAAGATCCTCAACTTTATCACCTTCGACGACAGAGAGCTTTACTTGAACAAAAATGTCTTTTAACGAGGCCTTCTCATTTCGCCACGCCGTATATATGGATGCGGTTGTCTGGCCGCCGTTGACGATTTGCAGATTTGTAATTTTCAAAATCCTGTTGCCGTCTGCTGAAATGGCAACTGCCTCACCTGTTGCAGAAAGACCGTTATTATAAGCAAAAAACATCGATGGTTGCTGAATGATGGTATTGCGAATGCCTTTATTTACCTTGCCACGAAACTGCAGAAATGTCCGCACATTTTGTTCGAATAGGCGCTCACCATATTTATCATAAAGATTGGCAAGCACCTGTCCCGGGAGGACTAGCAGGTATGATTGCAAGGATACTTCACCTGTGGATGCACGCAGGCATTCGATCCCGTTTTTGGCGTAGTCAGTGAAATCAACTTCGATGGGTTCCCGTTGGCGTCCGGAGGAATCCAATTCGTAAAGACGTTGAATATCCCAAATTTCACATTTTTGGGCGTGTTCAATTTTATATTCAGATAATTTTATTTCTTTGACACGGGTGCTGATGCGAGCGTCGGTCAGTAAGATGTAATCTATAGAATGAATGATATCATGATGCTCCAAGAGATAGCGAGCCAGTGGGACAACGGGATCTGAATCTTCCAAAGCTTCGACAAATGTTTTTTTTGTGCATGCCTCGACAAAGCGATCCAGCCGCTTCAGCGTTTTTTCAATATCTCTGTTGGTGATGGTTTCGATAGTTGCAGCATTCCTAAAGTCGGCTATCAAGAGCGTCAAGTGGCCACGTTCCGAATCGCGTGCCCAAGCATCAACTGCGATACCGCGTTGGAGCTGTGTGAACTTATAATTAACTTGCTCCGCGTCCGCCATGTCTCCCTGTTCGGCGATAATACCGCATATTTTCTCAATAAATGCATTGGCTAGCATTTCGCCAGCCGTCCCAGCCTCGGCACTCAGGTTTTGCTTAAAATCCTCATAATACTCTTCGATGGTCATGTCTGTTCTCCGTGGTTGAGGGTGAGTTCGCACTCAAATGGCGCGCAGGATTCAAGGCTAATTTGGTAAGAAATTTTGGGAATCCCTTCCGGCACATTTGTTGGTGTGAGACGAGGAAATCCGTTTGTAACTTTGAAACTTCGCGTGGCCACGCATCGAAATCGGGTTTCGTCATAAGCATCCATTTGGACATATCCTACTTGGAATAGGAGCGATTCGAAATGCTCACGAGTCGAATCGTTTGCTCTGGCTAACGCATTTCGAATGCGTTCAACTAGCCGGCAGAGCGTAACCCCTTCCGTGTTACATGGTTCGGCCGTGGCGAGCGTTTGAACAACTAGATAGAACTCTGGCAACTGTGCCGCCATTTGTTCAAGAGAACTGATTTGAATGTAAGGCTTGGATATGCCGCTCTGACATTTAACTTCAATAGCCATGTCGTGGACGGCAAAATCCTGAGGAGAACCAGATGGCCCTTTCCAAAACGAGATAGCATCGTTCCATCCAAAGCACGGCGCAAGCCTCCCCTCCAGAAAGAGTAATTCACCAATCAGACCTTTAACAGCTTCTGGTGATAACAAGTGAAGCCGTTCACGTTTCAAAAACTCGTGCCAGCGCACCAATCGCCGAATTATGATTGCGATTGCCTCGGCATCATTCTTGGCGGTTTCACTAGCGCGGATAAGATCAACGCACAATGCTTTGAAAATTTCCCAATTTGCGGTCTCGTTCAGCAACAGGACAAGTCGCTCACAATCTGCCGCCTTCGCAAGAGCTACGCGGATTCCAGCGAGTTCTGGCAAGGTCTTTTTGTCCGGAGCGGCATCATGCGATATTTCTGCAATAAAGAGATAGCCGCCACGAATATCTTTACCCCAATAAAGACGGAGCGGGTGGGTGCCAGAGACCAAACGCACGTTGAATTCATGTGTCGGCGTTTCGATATTGTTCCATGGATTGTTCATTCAACATCCTCCTCTGCTTCGTTGTCAGATTCATATGCTTCTGTGTTGCTTAGCATCCATGTTGTGTTTGCGGTGTAAGCGACCTTTCGCTCAGGGCGACTCCGATCCTCGGAATCCCCTGGGAAACTTATCCCGTATGCAGGGACGATCTTTGGCGCCCCATGCTTAGATACGGAAACTTTGGCAAAAAACAAAATCAACAATGGCGGCATTCCATTGTCCGCACGATATTTTCGATAAGCTTTACGATTCGGGTTTCCTTTGTTCAAATTTTTAATTTCTCGGACAACCTCATCCGGAATTCCCGCGCTCTCATCATCTGGGGACGAAATATTCCATTTTTTAAAGGTCAAACAGCTTGTATCCATTGTGGAATCCGCTAGACGGCGGCGGATGGGGGAGATCGCTTTCCCAGCACAATCGTAATCTTTATCGCCACTGTCTACACTGCGTAGCAAAATATCGCAAAATTTTACACCATCTTCCTCTCGAATCAGCTCTATATATTTTCCGAGAGGCTCTGGCTCCGTATAGGGACTTTTTGGTGTGTTTTGAAATCTTTTCGCAATATTTTCCAAAATTTGGATAGGCACTCCTCTCCATAGTAACCCGAGTTTTGTTGGTTCTGCTGATTTCACTTTGTCCGCCGCCATAATAGCATCTTCAAACACTTCTTTATTGTAGGCAAACTTCTGGTCATTGTTGGCGATCCGGAAAGTATTGGCAAAGGTTCCGCCAAGTGCAATTTCACAGACAACTTGCGATGCGCTCCGCATTTTATTTTTTGCAGTGACAATGAGTGCTGCAGGATGTGAGCGCACTCTTAAACCAAATTCAAGGGGTGTGAGCCCCCGGCGTTCCATTTCGCGAAATTTCTCGCGCAATTCCTCAACCGCACTGGAAATATGCGCATACCAAGAAACAGCTTCTTGTTTCATAAAAATTCGGCACAAGTCTTGATAATCTTCGCGGTATCCGAACCAGCGGCCCATTTGCAGGAGCGTGTCATACATGATGGAGTTGCGCAGAAAATAACTGATACTCAATCCTTCCAGTGTCAGACCGCGAGATAGGCCTAAGCCGCCGATGGCGATGAGTGAGCGCCCGTTCGGATATTCTGCGTAATCCAAGCGATCTGTGCTCCTGTTGTTGATGCTGACCACGGTAATTGAACTTGCGGCGGCATTAAGATGGCGCTGCACCTCTATCCATTTGAACCCGGCATTGGAATATTCCGTTTCCCAAACACT
Organism: Ereboglobus sp. PH5-5; assembly: GCF_029504805.1. Taxonomy (NCBI): domain Bacteria; kingdom Pseudomonadati; phylum Verrucomicrobiota; class Opitutia; order Opitutales; family Opitutaceae; genus Ereboglobus; species Ereboglobus sp. PH5-5. The sequence continues at coordinate 205,189 of NZ_JAQFIT010000003.1, forward strand.
TTTTATTTCTCGTAACATTGATGACGAACTCAGTGCCTCTATTTCCGTTAGCCCCGTATAAAGTTTGATCGCATGCTGTCGTGTTTTCAAAAATTCAGAAACGGCCCCCTTCAACTGTTCTTGCACATCGGTGAAACGTGAAACATTCACCATCATCGAGTGATGCTTGCCTGTTTGACCACGCAGTTCGCGAATGGTTTTGGTAAGGATAAAACAATCAATCGCTTTTTCTAACGAAGGCGGCAGGGCTGGCAGAACCCACTCTTTCTTGTGCCGTATCGGAATGAAATCTTCATTGTCATCAATGTCGCGAAGGTTCTCGCTGTCGCTTTCTTCGCCAAAAATCGCTTCCGCTCCCACATAATTCGACGGCGGATCGAGGCTCAAAATAAAATCGCGAGGGAACAGGTCCTTGTAAAGGTCCCCGTTCTGCATCTGGTCTTCATTATCCGGGTCAATGAAGATATTTGCAAACGGTGTTGCCGTGTAACCAACATATGAATTGCGTGGGAAAAGGTTGAGTAGTTCGCGGATGCCAAGATTGATTTTGGTCGGGTCTCGATCTTCCTTGTTTGTGTTGATGGACGCGTGGTCAGCCTCGTCATCAATCAGGAGAAGTGGAAATCCACTCAATCCTCGTTTGTTTCCTGATTCCAACCAATTTTTCACGTTTCTGAGCGTAGTAACATTTTTTTTCAGGACGAAAACGACTGGTTCTTTCAACGCATTCAAATCGAATTGAACTTTGTCCGCAGTTGCTTTGGAAAAATCGGCGATGGAAGAAGTCAGGCTGAGAGGGCGTCGGGCATTCCCAAATTTTGCAACACCGATTTCCCCCTTGTTTTTTGTGCAGTATCCGAAAAAATCAGAGTCAATTCGCGCCTGTGTCTGGTTGCGCAATGAATTGAGCATTCCTCCCAGCACGATGATAACCTTGTAACCGGCATCTGCCGCTTTTGAAATCAAACCGATATAATTGGCAGTCTTTCCTGATTGAACATGTCCAACCACCAATCCTTTGCGCTCCCAGCTACCCTCTTTCTTCGGGTCTTCAAGATGGTCGAGAATCTTGTCGGTGATGGTATCAAGTTTACCGACCACATCCACGGAGAATTTCTCTTTTAGTTGTTCATGGTAGCGACTCCAATAATAGAAATCAATATTGCCACGACAATTAGCGAGCCACGGCTTATAATCTTCTCCCTCAAATAACACGCCAAGCCCCATGTGTGTGTCATGGCGTGTTTGAATTTTGGCGACGGCACATTGAACTTCTTCTTCTGAATACGGCGAACCGCCAGGCACCAGCGCTAATACTGTCGCTTGCGCCTTGACTATAGCCACAAGTTTTTCCTTTGTAGGAATTTGTCCGGTTTTAAAAAGAAGGCAAGAAACAGCGTTTATGAGTTTGTCGAGATCAGACATAAAATTCCTTTTGAATTAGATAAGAAAGCGCATCCGCAGAGAGCGGCAGTTCCGTCTTTTCCAGTTGTTTCTTGATGGCGATTTCATCCATTCCCGCATCCCTTCGCAATGATCGGATGAGGTTGGCAACTGCCTTCAACGTTTCTTCCTTCTTGGCAGCGGATACGATTTCCATGTTGTCGTTATTGGCGTCCAAGTGGAACGTGTGGACGGGAAATGCCCCGCTGATAACGCGCAGGAGTGCAACCTTTTCAGGAGTAATATTGCCATCACTGTCTCCGACAAGACTCTTCACAAACGGATGGTTTTCGTTGAGGATGTAGCTCGCTTTGCCGACAACTATTTCCCGCTCCCAAATATGAACCGTATCGGAGACCGTTCTTCTTCCGCGCCGCGTATAGACTCTGCGTCCCTCGTCGGCGATGCGCCTGATGACTTCTTTGAGCCGCGTTAGCACAACTTGAGGTGGATGTGCTTGGGATTTTTTCACATCCAGTTGCCATAGGTGATCAAGTGAGTTTGGAATATCCACACGGACGCGGAGCAACTTGGTCAATTCAGTCTTCGCCGTAAGGCGAAACCATGTTCCTTTCACGATGAGTCTCTTGTTGCGGTAGATATAAAATCCTTGATTATCACGATATCCATCTTCACCCCCAATTTCTTCATACTCAGCCCGAGAAGTTTTCGTAAAATGCGGAAGGACGAACGGTTGAACCACGATTTTTGCACCTTGAATCGTGATAGTTTCATCGGTCAATTCGCGCCGTGCAGGAATCGCCGAGCCAAACGGATTGAATGATTTGACGGGATTTCCGTTGAAATCCATGTTCACAGCTTTGCGGTTTTTTTCGGGTTCAATGAAAAGGTGAAAAGTATGGCTGATATGGCCGGATGCTCTCGACATTGCTTCATTAAATTGAATTTCTGGAATCTTTTGTTTTTCTCCGGATATAAAACCTTCCATATTCCGCCATAGCACAAAAGTTCCTGATTTACCTTTATCCAGTTTATCTAACAGCACCTTTATGGCTTCATTGCTGCGCAAGTCTTCAATGGCTGGAACTATCGCACACCATTCTCTTGATTTAGCTTTTGCTAGGTAATCGACGTCCCACTCCAATGCGCAGATTTTATTGTCGTTTTTGGACACGACTGTCAGCCGGCGGCATTGAGAAAGGGAAGCCGTTTTTAAGCCAAGACCAAACCGACCTAAATCATGCGCCGCCCGTCTGTCCGAGGGTGACGTGTTGCCGCCAAAACGCATTGCTTCGTGCAATTTATCCTCCGGCATTCCGCATCCGTCATCGAGGATGGATAGCCATGGATTGCCGTCGTTCCAGCGGAATTGAATGGATATGTTTTTCGCCTCTGCTGTTATGCTATTATCAATAATATCGGCGAGAGCTGTTTCTAGTGTATACCCAATGCATCGCAAAGATTGTATCAAAAACGCTGGATTTGGCGTTAGTTCAACAACATCTTTTTCCCCAGAGCGTCGCATCACTGGTATTGTTAGCGATCAGAATGCATAGAGGGCCTGTTCCTCGGCTGTCATTTCTTCATCAAAAATGGCTTCCATCTGTTCCTCAAGTTGAGCAGCTTCGTAGTCCGTCTCCGCTGCTATGCCAATATCGCCTTCGTCACGCAGTCGACGCGCTATTGCACGAAGTGCTGATGTTTCCATTTCAAGTTCTTCGTATCTGTCGGTTGCAATGCTCATTTTTATATTGGATTTGTGGCTTTTGAGTTCTGTAAAACTCGAATGAATCTTTCGCACATTATCAACTAGGTCGCAAGAAAAGTTTCGATTGAAGCCTGATACCACGCACGCGAATGAATTTTGTGAGACAATTGGTTATCGGGTTCTGGCATGGTCGAAGGAATGAGGTGTCGGACTGAGTGGACAGCGTGGACTTATCAGGTGGATTTGGGGGACGGAGTGGAAGGAATTTCGAGGGTGCCTTTGCAGGTTGGGTAGGCGGTGCAGCCCCAGAAGGGTTTGCCGGCGTTGCGGCCTTTGCTTGCCGTGCGCTGGCGCATGGGCTGGCCGCATTGGGGGCAGTTGGGGGCGTCGGCGGAGGCGGACTTGGCAGTCGGCATTGCGTTGGCGCGGTGGTCGGCTCGGAGGGTCGCCAGGTGTTCGGTGAAGCCGCCTTGCTCGACGAAGTTTTCGCCGAGTTCTTTCAGGAGTTGGTCGAGGAGGTAGTTGGCTTGGTGGATCAGGCAGATGAGGGCGTTGGCGCGGATCGCGGGGTCGTCGTTTTCGAGCCAGCGGGAATAGAGGGCGTTGAGGGCGTCCTGGGATTCGCGGTAGCGGTGGCGAAAGTCGTCGTCGGTGGGGAGCGTGGCGGTGTTGTGGACGCGGCGGATGCGGAGGGCCTCGGGGTGGTCTTTGTTCCACTCGGGGAGGCGGTGCTGGCGGAGGTAGTCTTCGTAGTCGTTGAGGAGTTCCTCAAGGCTGGCGCGGGCGACGTCGATGAGTCGGATTTCGGTGGTGTTGGAGGTGCCGGCGCGGCGCGAGCCTTCGGCGATGTTTTGGCGTCCGCTGCGGGCGGCGTGCACCATTTGGTCGCGGAGGCGGGCGTCGTCACGGCGGATGTGGCGTTCGCAGAACCAGTAGGTGTTGTCGTAAATGAGCGTCGCGACTTGGTGCGCGCGCAGCGTGCGGTAGCCGCCGTGCGGGCGGATGATCGGGGCAGGGGTTTGGGCGGGCATGGTGGGGCGGAGTTTATGGTTTACAGTTGGGGGAGTGGGCGGATCGGACAGATGGGGCTGATCGGACCGAGTTGTCGGATCGGGCCGATCTGGCTGATGAGCGAAAGGTGGGGCGGAGGGCGTCGCGAGCGACGCCCCTACTCGATGATTCGCACGCCGCCGAGGTCGGCGCTGGCTACGTCGCGGGCGTAGGCGCGGAGCGCCTTGCTCACGATGCGGTCGCGGATCGGCTTGTAGGCGAGTTTGCCGCGGGCTTCTTCCTCGGCGCGGCGCTTGGCAAGTTCGGCATCAGTTACGGCGAGGTGGATTTTGCGCGCGGGGATGTCGATTTCGATCGTGTCGCCGTCGCGGACGAGCGCGATGGCGCCGCCGCTGGCCGCCTCGGGCGAGACGTGGCCGATGGAGAGTCCGGAGGTGCCTCCGCTAAAGCGGCCGTCGGTGATGAGGGCGCATTGCTTGCCGAGGTGCTTGGATTTTATGTAGCTCGTAGGGTAGAGCATTTCCTGCATGCCGGGGCCTCCCTTGGGGCCTTCGTAAATGATGACAACGATGTCGCCGGCTTTGATCTGGTCGAGGAGGATGGCGCGGCAGGCGTCGTCTTGCGAATGGAAGACGTGCGCGGCGCCGGTGAACTTGAAGATGCTTTCATCGACGCCGGCGGTTTTCACGACGCAGCCTTTTTCGGCGATGTTGCCTTTGAGGATGGCGAGGCCGCCGTCCTTGGTGTAGGCGTGCGCGATGTCGCGGATGCAGCCGGCGGCGCGGTCGGTGTCGAGAGTTTTGTAGGCGCTGTCCTGGGAGCCCATTTTGAGGTTGAAGCGGTTGGCGGGCGCGGAGGTGTAGATGCGCGCGGCTTCGGGGTCGGGTGTCGCGGCGGCGATGTTGTATTTGGCGATGGCTTGGGCGAGGGTGAGGCCGTCGGCGCGGGGTTGGGCGGTGTCGATGAGGTTGGCGGAGGCGAGCTCGGCCATGATGCCGAGGATGCCGCCGGCGCGGTTCACGTCCTGAATGTGGTATTTTTCGGTGTTGGGGGCGACTTTGCAGAGGCAGGGGACGCGGCGCGAGAGGGCGTCGATGTCGTCCATCGTGAAGTTGACTTGGGCTTCGTTGGCGATGGCGAGGAGGTGGAGAATCGTGTTCGTGGAGCCGCCCATGGCGATGTCGAGCGACATGGCGTTGAGGAAGGACTGGCGGGTGGCGATGGAGCGGGGGAGGACGGTGTCGTCGCCGTCGCGGTAGTATTTGAGGGCGTTTTCGACGATGAGGCGGGCGGCGTCCTTGAAGAGTTGGAGGCGGTTTTTGTGGGTGGCGACGATGGTGCCGTTGCCTGGGAGGGCGAGGCCGATGGCTTCGTTGAGGCAGTTCATGGAGTTGGCGGTGAACATGCCGGAGCAGGAGCCGCAGGTGGGGCAGGCGGCGTGCTCGAGTTTTTCGATTTGGGCGTCGGGGATGGAGTCGTCGGCGGACTCGATCATGACGTTGATGAGGTCGAGGTGGCGTTCGCCGAGCGCGCCGGCTTCCATGGGGCCGCCGGAAACGAAGATGGCGGGGATGTTGAGGCGCATGGCGGCCATCAACATGCCGGGGGTGATTTTGTCGCAGTTGGAGATGCAGATCATGGCGTCGGCCTTGTGGGCGTTGACCATGTATTCGACGGAGTCGGCGATGAGGTCGCGCGAGGGGAGCGAGTAGAGCATGCCGTCGTGGCCCATGGCGATGCCGTCGTCGATGGCGATGGTGTTGAACTCGGCGGCGAAACAGCCTTGGGCCTCGATTTCGCGTTTCACGAACTGGCCGACGTCGTGGAGGTGGGTGTGGCCGGGGACGAATTGCGTGAAGGAGTTGACGATGGCGATGAGGGGTTTGCCCATTTGGGCGTCGGTCATGCCGTTGGCGCGCCAGAGTGCGCGCGCGCCGGCCATGCGGCGGCCCTGGGTGGTGATGTCGGAGCGGAGTGCGTGTTTCATAAATGCGAAGTGCGGATTTCGGAATGCGGAATTGGGATTTCAGATTTCCCTTGGTTCTCTGATTTCTGAAATCCTTATCTTGTGAGGCGGAGCTCGGCCAACATCAAATAAATCCCGTTTTCCAAAATTTCAAATTTTCGGGAGGGTTGCGCCAGCCCTGACGGGGTTGGTGTTTGTTGCAAACAGCCAAGCGCGGTGCGCAACAGGAGACTCTTGCATGCCGCCGGCACGGAGTGCGATTTGTCCACGCCGCGCGAGACGACATGGCGCGCTATCGCAGTCAGGCTTTCTTTTTTAAGGACGGCTTGCGCGCCGGGAGGCGGCGGGGCATTTCGACCGGGTCTTTGTTGGTGGGCATCGGCGGATAGTCGGGCTTTTTCAAGTCCTTGACGATGTCCGCGATTTTCACCGGCCGGCCGGTCTCGAAACTCATGTTGGCCGCCGCGCCGATGAGAATTGACTCGGCGCCGCCGCGCTCGTCGGAGTTGCGCTGGTATTTGTCGGCGGGGGGATTCGGGAGGAAAACGTCGTTGAGCATGACGATGTCGCCACCACCGTGGCTGCCCGTGCCTTTCCAAGGGGTGTGCTCGGTGGCGGGGTCGCGGAGCGGGATGACGCGCACCACCGTGCCGCCGGCTTTGATCGCGCCTTGCTTGTCGTCGCCGTCGGCGGCGTTCATGTAGATTTGCTCGACGATGGAGTGCTCGAGGCGGCCCTTGGTGCCGTTGAAGGCGATTTGGTAGCCTTCCCAGGCGTTGAAGGCGTTGAGGCTGTAGCTGAGCGTGGCGCCGGTGTCGTATTTCACGATCACGTTCATGGTGTCCTCGATGTCGATGTCGGGGCGGAAGACGCAACGGTCGCGCATGTAGCCGTCGTATTTTTCGTTGTCGAGATACATGGTGCGGATGCCGGGGGTGCCGGGGAGGTCGATGTGAAAGCCGCATTTGTCGCCCTCGGGGCAGGTCATGCAGCGTTCGCCGGGACCCTTGAGGCCGAAGCGCTTGATCATCGCGGGCGTGTAGAATTCGCGCTTGCCGACGGCGGTGACTTCGACGGGCGAGGCGCTGAGCCACCAGTTGACGAGGTCGAAGTGGTGCGTGGCCTTGTGGATCATGAGGCCGCCGGAGTTGATTTTGTTGCTGTGCCAGCGGCGGAAATAATCGGCTCCATGTCGGGTGTTGAGCAGCCAGGTGAAATCGACCGAGAGGATGTCGCCGATCGCGCCGGACATGAGGATATCCTTCACTTGGGTGCGGGGCGGGGAGTAGCGGTAGTTGAAGGTGACGCGGACTTTTTTGCCGGTGCGTTTTTTCGCGTCGAGGATGCGCTGGCATTTCCCGGCGGTTACGGTCATGGGTTTTTCGGTGATGGTGTCGCAGCCCATTTCCATCGCCTTGACGATGTAGCGATCGTGCGCGCAGTCGGTGGTGGTGACGATGATGATGTCGGGCCTGGTTTCCCTGATCATCTGCTCGAATTCGGGGATCAGCCGGTCGAAATCGGGTTTCGGGGGATTGGATTCGGGATAATACGCCTTGATCGGCACACCTGCTTTTTTGGCGCTTTTCGCCGCGCTCTCGGCTCGGCCCTTGTTCACGTCGCATACGGCGACGATCTCCGCGACGTCCTTGTATTGGTTAAGGATGGCTTTGAGATACATGCGGTGACGCCCGCCGCAACCAACGATGGCGTAGCGACGGCGCCTGCCCCCGGAGGCGTCGGCAATGGCCGGGGCGGGATCGGCCGCGCTGGCGAGCGTGGAGCCCATCGCAAGCCCGGCTCCGGCAAGCGCGGCGGTTTTGGCAAAAGTGCGACGGTCAATGACGGTTTTGGGGAGGGCAGTGTTTTGGGAGGGTGTGCTCATGGATTCAGAATCGATAAAAAATCAAATGAAACTGCGGAAAAACAAGGGGCGCAAAATCGGGGCGGGGACTTTATTGCGGGACAGGAAAGGGTTTGTTTTGGCAAGGGAACCGGCGAAACTAGGACACGAGAAACTTCCCGCCAAGGAGTTCGCCTGTCGAGCCTTTTTGAGGGTCTTTCCCGGCACCGGGAGGGGGTGCCATGCGGGGCGGTTCGCCGCAACAAACGCCGGCGTTATTTTAGAAACGGGAGTGGATGCGCGCGCTTTTTGCGCGGCTCCGAACCGCACCGGCTCAATCCCACCAGATGATTCGCCCGCACTGATCGCACGTCGCGAGAACCTCGCCTTTGCGCGCGTTTGATTCCGACTCGCCGGAAACCTTCAGGTGGCAGCCATCGCAATTTCCGCCGTGCACGGCGGCGACCACCGGCTGCGTGCGCTCCGCGATCCGGTCGTATAAACGCAGGCTCAACGCGTCCAGCGGCTCGCGCGCCTTCGCCACCTCGGCCTGCGCGGCGGCCAGCTCCACGGCCAGGTTTTTCTCGCGCTCGCGCAATGTCGCGATTCGCGATTCGTGCCCGGCGATGTTATCCTTGAGCACTTTTTCGGCATCGGCGAATTTCACCTTCGCCCCGTCAATCTCGAACATCACGCCCAGCTCCTTTTCCTCGAGCCCGCCGATGGCGGCCTCGGTCGATGCGATCTGCTGGCCGAGCGCCTGGTATTCGTCGTTTTTGCGCACCAGCGATTGTTGCGTTTTGTATTTTCCGAGCGTGCCCTGCATCGTGCCGATCTCCGTCTCGATTAGTTTTTTTTGGGTTTCGAGATCCATCAACTCCGTCCTCGCATCCTCGATTGCCTTCTTGTCCGCGAGGATTTTTTCCTCCACGGCGCGAACTAAATCAGGCACCGACTTGATTTCTGTCTCCAGCTGGATTCGCTTGGTGTCACGATTCTGGAGTATGAGGAGATTATCGATGGCAGGATGGCGCATGACCGCCACGTTAGAGAGCCTTGGCCGCAACGCTCAATCACCAATCACACGCGCACAAAAAAAATCACCGAAACCCGCGCAAAACATGGCCGGAAAATTGACACTCATGCAAAAAATCGCATTATTTTTACATTTCCCCCGCCCCTCGTCATTGCAAATAATCGTATTTAAAAATCGAATACATATTCATTTTCCCATAGCGACTTTGCCCAAAAAACGACCCAAAAAATCGCAAAAAAAGACCCCGATTTTTGCGCCATATTCACCCCAAATTTACCCCCGAAAAAAACCCCGCCCCTATAATTTTTCTTCTGCATAGCTTCAGTTTTGCTTAAATGTGAGCACTCTGTGAGTAACATTTTAATTCATTGATAGTTAATTATTTATGAATCAAAAAATTTTCAAAAAAAACTACATTTAAAACTCGCCCAACCTTTCAAACTCATCCACTACATTGGTTTTTCTGTCATGAAGTCTTCCCTCCCTTTTTCCATCTCCAACATCCTTCCAAGCGAACCCGCGGCGACCATCACCAAAGGAGCCCAATTGCTCAACCGCAGCATCCCTGCGGACGCCCGCATGGTTCTCAAGCGCGACGGCTCCAAGGCCCGCTACGACCAAAACAAGGTCACCCGCGCCATCGCGCTCGCCTTCCACGAGGTGCGCACCGGCAACACCGACAATCCGTCCCGCGACGACTTCCTCGCCCAATACGGCGTGAGCCCCGACATCTTTGCCGAGGCCGCCCGCCTTGGCGAAAGCGTCTCGCAGATGCTCGAACTCTACTACCGCGAAGGCAAACACCCCACCATCGAGCAAATCCAGGACGCCGTTGAAAAGGCCATCGCCGCCTCCGGCAACTGGGAAGTCGCCCGCTCCTACGTGCTCTACCGCATGCAGCACGCCGCCAACCGCCTCGCCAAATACGAGGAAAACGGACTCGGCGACTACATCGCCATGGCGAAATACGCCCGTTACCGCCCCGACCTCAAGCGCCGCGAAACCTTCACCGAGGCCACCGACCGCGTGCGCGACATGCACCTCACCCATTTCGCCGGCAAAATCGACGCGCGCATCCCCGAAAAACTCCCCGAGGATATCGCCGCGCTCGCCGGGGACGCCGCCCCGCAACTCCTCGCCACCCTCGGCAACAAGCGCCTCTACGACATCATCCAGCTCGCGTTCGACAAGGTCGCCGCCAAGCAAGTCCTCCCCTCGATGCGCTCCATGCAATTCGGCGGCGAGGCCATCCTCAAAAACCACTCGCGCATGTTCAACTGCTCCTTCGCGAATGTTGACCGAGTCGAGTTCTTCCGCGAATACCTCTACCTCCTCCTCTCCGGCTGCGGCGTCGGCTTCTCGGTGCAAAAGCACCACGTCGCCATGCTCCCCTCGCTGCCCGCCCGCGCCAACGAATACGACCTGCCTGTCTGGCATTACCACATCCCCGACACCATCGAGGGCTGGTCCGACGCCGTGCACGCCCTCTTCCAGTCCTTCTACGAAGGTAAAAAAATCGAGTTCAACTACTCGCTCATCCGCTCGCGCGGCCTCCCCCTCAAAACCTCCGGCGGCAAGGCCCCCGGCCACCTCCCGCTCAAGCGCGCCCTCACGCAAGTCGAGGAAATCCTCTCGCAAGCCGCGGGCCGCGCCCTGCGCCCCATCGAAGTTTACGACATCAACATGTTCCTCGCCAAGGCCGTGCTCGCCGGCGGCATCCGCCGCTCCGCGACCATCTGCCTCTTCTCGCCCGACGACGAGGAAATGATGAACGCCAAGACCGGCAACTGGTTCGACAAACACCCGCACCGCTCCGCCTCGAACAACTCCGCCGTCCTCGCCCGCACCGAGGACAACCGCGCCCACTTCAAAAAACTCTTCAAGGCGCAAAAGGAATTCGGCGAGCCCGGCTTCTTCTTCTCCGACAACCCCGAGGCCGGCTGCAACCCCTGCGCCGAAATCAACCTCCTGCCCATCGTCGATTGGGAACTCTCCGGAGAGGAAGTCTCGAAACTCTTCGCCTGGGGCTACAAGGGCGACCTCCCCGGCACCACGCGCCTCTCCGGGTTCCAGATGTGCAATCTGACAACCATCAACGGACGCGCCGCCACCACCGTTGAAAACTTCTTCGACGGCTGCATCGCCGCCACCGCCATCGGCACCCTTCAAGCCGCCTACACCGACATGCCCTACCTCGGGCCCGTCACCCGCCTCATCAACGAGCACGACTCGCTCCTCGGCGTTTCCATCTGCGGCTTCATGGACAACCCCAACATCCTCTTCGACGCCGAAATCCTCACCCGCGGCGCGCGCCTCTGCCGCGCCACCAACCGCCTCGTCGCGTCGCTCCTCGGCATCCGCCCCGCCGCCAAGCTCACCACCTGCAAACCCGAGGGCACCGCCTCGCTCATCCTCGACGCCGCCTCCGGCATCCACCCGCACCACGCGCGCCACTACTTCCGCCGCGTGCAGGCCAACCGCAAGGAACCCATCTACTCGTTCTTCAAGCAATACAACCCGCAGATGACCGAGGCGTCCGTCTACAACCCCGACACCGACGACGTCATCTCCTTCCCCGTAGAGGCCGCGCCGCAAGCGATCCTGCGCAAGGACATCAACGCGCTGCAATTCCTGCAACTCGTCGAGCTCGTGCAGCAGTCCTGGGTCATCCCCGGCGGCGACCCCGAGTCGCGCTCGCCGAACCTGCACCACAACGTCTCCAACACCTGCACCGTCAGCCCGACCGAGTGGAACGACGTCGAGGAATTCATCTGGGAGCACCGCGAATCCTTCACCGGAATCTCGCTCCTCCAGGACGCCGGCGACAAAATCTATGCGCAAGCCCCCCGCGAGGAAGTCGCCACCGAGAGCGACATCATCCGCTGGAACATGCTTCGTCCGAACAAAGTTGACTACACCAAGATGCGCGAGGAAACCGACGAGACCAAACTCGCCGAGCACATCGCCTGCGCCGGCGGCGCCTGCGAAATCGTGCACACGTAAAACGTAACATCACACTTCATACCAAAAAGGCCGGACTCAAATTGAGTCCGGCTTTTTTTTGGCATCAACATGATTGCTTGGCAGACCGCGCAACACGCATCAAAACAGCTGCCTCATGTCCTGGCTTAACCGCATCGAGCGACGGCTCGAACCTTTCGCAATTCCACACCTCACGCTCATCATCGTGGCGGGGCAGTTGTTAATGCTGGTTGCGATCAGGTTTCTCGGCATTTTCGCTTGGGAGGATTGCGTGCTCATGCCGGCGGCCGTGCTCCGCGGCGAATGGTGGAGGCTGATCACGTTCGCGTTTTTTCCGCCCACCTTCAGCCCGTTCTGGGCCGCGTTCGCGCTCTACATGATTTATTTGTTCGGCTCGGCGCTGGAGCATTATTGGGGCGAGGTGCGCTTCAACTTGTTTTTGCTCTGCGGCTACGTGCTCACGGTGGGCGTCGCGTTCATCACGCCAAACGCCATCGCGACCAACATTTTTATCAGCGGCTCGCTGTTTCTCGCGTTTGCGTATCTGAATCCCGAGTTCGAGATCATGGTGTTTTTCATCCTGCCGGTGAAAATCAAGTGGCTCGCGCTGATCACGTGGATTGGCTACGCGTTCACGTTTTTCACGGGCGGGCTATCGGCGAAACTGATGGTCGTGGCGTCGGTGGGAAACTTTCTGATCTTTTTCTCGGGAGACCTGGCGCGACGGATTCGCTCGGGACGGCGGCGCATGGCAACACAGGCCGACCGGATCGCGCAGCAAAGCGACACGCCGATGATGCGCAATCGTTGTCATGTTTGCGGCAAGACGAGCCAGACGCACCCGCAGGAGGATTTTCGCTACTGCTCGAAATGCGAAGGCGAGTATTGCTACTGCTCCGAGCACATCCGCAACCATGAGCACGTGCGCGCCCCAAAAACGCCCGGCCGCGATGAGAAAGAATAACGCATGAAACAATCGTCGCGCAACGCACAGACGCCTCCCGCCTCGCTGCCGGTGACCTCGCAACTGGCGACGCTGCGCGACTGGCTCGCGTTTGCGGAGGACGCGTATGCGCGCGCGGGGCTGGCGCTCGGGCAGATCGCAACCAACGCGCACGACGAGGCGCTGTATCTTTTGCTGCGCACACTCGACTGGCCGCTCGACAGCGACGCCTCGGTTTTGGACAAACGCATCGCGCCCGCGCAACGAACCGCCTTGCGCGCGATGCTCCGGCGGCGGGTGATCGAGCGCGTGCCGGCGGCGTATATCACGCGCGAGGCGTTCCTGGGCGGAAACCGTTATTATGTGGATGAGCGCGTGCTGATTCCGCGGTCGTATTTTCTCGAACTCATCCCCGCGCAGCTGGATTGCTGGCTGCCGCAAAACGGCAAGGCCACGAGGCGCGTCGTGGATGTGTGCACGGGCTCGGGATGCCTGGCGATTGAGCTGGCGCATCATTTTTCAAAGGCGCGGGTCGATGCGATCGACCTGTCGGCGGACGCGCTCGATGTTGCAAAAATCAACGTGCGCGAACACCGGCTTTCCAGGCGCGTGAAATTATACCGCAGCGATGTGTTTGACGCGGTGCCCGCGCCAAAATCGCCGGCGGAGAAATACGATGTGATCCTGAGCAATCCGCCCTACGAGCCGTCGCGCATTTGCGATGACCTGCCGGTGGAGTTTCAAAAGGAGCCCCGCCTCGCGCTCGACGGCGGACGCGACGGGCTCGACATCATTCGCAAGCTGCTCGCGCAGGCAAGGAACCGGCTCGCGCCGCACGGAATCGTCGTGATCGAAGTGGGCGGCCTGCGCCGCGCGATGGAACGCGCGTTCGGCGCGCTCTGCCTGCACTGGCTGCACACCGAGGACGGAAGCGACTGCGTGTGCCTCGTGCAGGCAAAACACCTGCTGGACTCGAAGGCGCCAAATTTTTGAGCCAGGGCAAACTCGCCCACTCGTCCCACCCCAAGTCGAAACACATCGATTCCCGTCGAAACATGTCGCCCCGTTCAAACCCCCAACCCACGCCCTGCCCGCGTCGAAAAATCAACCCGGAGGCCAGGCCATCTGGCGCCGGGCGAGCATGTGCATGTGGAGATGAGGAACCGTTTCGCAGGCGTCGGGACCGTTGTTGATGACGAGACGGAAACCGCGTTCGAGCCCGAGTTTTTTGGCGACGACGCCGGCAGTCGTTATGAGATGCCCGATGAGTTGCTCGTCCGGCGAATCGGGAACGGATTCCGCGGCGCGCGCGATCACACGCTTGGGCACGATAAGCAAATGCACGGGAGCCTGCGGCTCGATGTCGTGGAGGACGATGCACTGGTCGTCCTCGTATTCGATTTTCGACGGAATCTCGCGGTCGATGATGCGCTGGAATAAGGTTTTGCTCATGGCGGGGAAGTTGGGTTGATGACAAAATCAACGGCGGAATTGTTCAAGCGCCAATGGCGGCGATTGCGCGCGAACATTTTTGCAAACACCCCGGAAATTCCTTGCCGCGAAAATCGTGGTGCTTGCCATCGGTGACCGTTGTTGGGACAACTCCGCACCGAATATCATGTTCGACTTCATCAAAAATCTTTTCCGCCCAAAGCAAAAACAACTCCTGCCCACGCTCACCGATTCGCTTTTCGGCCCCCTGGTTCATTTTCCCGCCGCCGGACTCTGGGCGGGGCAAACCCAGTTCCCGCCAGTTGAAGGAGAGGTCGAAATTCTAATCGAAGCCGACGACTCCGGACCGGGTGAAACGCAACGCGCCTTTTTTAACGAACTCGTCTCGCGCTGGCCGGAAGTCCAAAGCGCCATCGGCGAAATCCTTTTCCCCCCGATGAAAAAATGGGCCAAGCGCGACTACGACGAAAGCAACCCGTGGAGTTATTTCGAGCTGCGCGGCATCCGCATCCCCTCGCTCACCACCGAGCCCGCCGAGTGGGCGATCTCCTACTGGTGCCCGCAAGCGAAACACCACTTCGACATCCAAATGTCCGGCTGGACGCCCGACGGCCTCAACATCAGCCGCAAGTAGTTTTTCAGCCTTTCAGTCCTTCAGTCTTTCAGCCTTTCCCTCGATGCCAACCGTTCCGCATTTCGAACTCCTCAAAACCGACACGGCCACCGCCGCCCGTCGCGCGCGGCTGACCACGCGCCACGGCGTCATCCAAACGCCCATCTTCATGCCCGTCGGCACGCAGGGCACCGTGAAAGCCGTCACGCCCGCGCAGCTTCGCGAAATCGGCGCGCAGATTATCCTCGGCAACACGTATCATCTCAACATCCGCCCCACCAGCGAACTCATCCGCGACATGGGCGGCCTGCACAAATTCATGGGCTGGGACGGCCCAATCCTCACCGACAGCGGCGGCTTCCAAGTTTTCTCGCTCGCCAAGCTCCGCGACATCCGGCCCGACGGCGTCGCGTTTCAGTCGCACCTCGACGGCGCGAAACTTTTCCTCGGCCCGCGCGAGGTCATGACGATCCAGCAAAACCTCGGCAGCGACATCGCCATGGTTTTGGACGAGTGCCCGCCCTTCCCTTGCGAGCGCGACGTGTGCGCGCATTCCGTCGCGCGCACCTTCGAGTGGGCGAAACAATGCAAGCAGATCGCCACCGACAACGGTTTCCTCGCCGCCGGCCATCACGTCTTCGCCATCGCGCAAGGTTCCACCTACGACGACATCCGCCGCGAGGCCGCCGAGGCGCTCGCCTCGCTCGACTTCCCCGGCTACGCCATCGGCGGCGTGAGCGTCGGCGAGCCCGAGCCGGAAATGCTCCAGCAAGTTTCCGCCTCGGTAAAATACCTCCCCGCGCACAAGCCCCGCTACACGATGGGCCTCGGCACCCCGCCGCAAATGCTCAAGATGATCGCGATGGGCGTGGACATGTTTGATTGCGTGATGCCCACGCGCGTCGCCCGCAACGGACTCGTCTTCACGCCCGACGGCCCGATCAACCTGCGCAATGAAAAATACCGCGCCGACCCTCGCCCCATCAGCGACGAAGTGCAAAACTACACGACCAATTTTTCGCGCGCCTACCTGCGCCATCTCACCACGTCAAACGAGATGCTGGCCGGCACGCTCCTCTCGATGCACAACCTGCACTTCTTCCTCGACCTCATGGCGCAAGCCCGCGCGCGCATCGAGGCCGGCGACTACGCGACATGGCACCGCGCATGGATAACACGCTACGAAGCCGGAGCCAAGTAGGGGCGCGCCTTGCGCGCGCCCTCGCGTCCGCCCGCTTTATGCAAACGCACGCAAACCGCCCCTCGCACACGAGGGCGCGCGCGAGGCGCGCCCCTACGAAAGCATGATTCCCCGTGTCCTTTTCTATCTCGGCTACGACAACGACCGCGGCGGCGTCTGCTCGTTTCTCCACGCGCTCTCAACCGCCGCCGCACCGCATTTCGAAATGACGCTCGGCATGAACGACGGCGCGCAGTTCGACCGACTCGCGCTTCCTGTCATCGAGTTTCCGAACATCAATGGTGAGACGATTTCCCCTCGCACATTTTTGCGCGCCCGAGCAATCGCCCGCGCTGCGCGCGATTGGCTCCGCGCCGATCCGCGCCGCGTTTTTCACGGATGTTCGCGCGCCGGCCTGCTTGTCGCGCTCTGGCTCGCGCACTGGGGCGAGCGGCGCGCCGTCGCCACCGTGCATCATTACGGACGCCATCGCTGGTTTTACCGCCACGCCGCGCGCGCGCTCACACCCGGCAAACGCCTGTTTTTTCTAAGTCCGGAAATGTCCCGTTACTACGGCCTGCCGCCGCAAAGTTGGGACGACTGCCTGCCGCCGTGCATTGCCCCGGGAGCGCGGGCATCCTGCCCGCAAAACGAACCGCTCAAATCATTCGAAAACACAAGGCGGGCAGGATGCCCGCGCTCCCGGGACGAAGTCATCCGCGCCGCCGGCATCGGCGCGCTCGTGCGCTGGAAACGCTGGGAACTCGTGCTCGACGCGCTCGCGCAACTGCCCGCGTATATTCGCGCGCAATGGCATTTCACGCACATCGGCGCGAACGACGGCACGGAGGATTCCATCCGCTACGAGCGCGAACTGTGCGAACGCACGCGCGCGCTCAACCTCGAAACCCGCGTGACGTGGCGCGGCCAGCAACCCTCCCCCACCCCGCTCCTCCGCGAAACCGACGTGCTCCTCGTCGTTTCAAAAAACGAGCCCTTCAGCGTCGCCCGGTTGGAAGCGCTCGACGCCGGCGTGCCCTCGGTCTCCGCCGCCTCGGGCGGCGCGCCCGACCTCATCGCAATGGAGCCGCCGTCGAACGGCTGGCTTTTTCGCGATGGCGACGCCGCGGATCTCGCGCGCGTGCTCGCGCATCTCGCGGAGACAAACGCGCTCGCCCAAGCGCGCATCGACCACGACAGCCTGCGCCGTTTTTCCGCCGACCATTCCGCCCGGCAACACGCGCAAGCGTATGCCGGATTGCTCGAGTCCTGAACGTCGCGCCAAGCTTTGGTGTTGCCGCCCGCGTGTGACAATTGCTTTGTTTTGCCCAGTCTTTCCCCGCCTCATGCCTTCACTCATCGCCAAGTTGAAAATCCTGATTCTAGCAGTCGTTCTGCTGTTTGCGGGCATTGCAACAAACACAGCGCATGGCTCCGGGGAATGGCTTCGTCTGAGCAGTGAGCATTTTGACCTGCTCAGTTGCGCACCGGAACGCGAATCCAAAATACTGTTGATTAGGCTGGAACAGTTTCGGGCGACCTTTTTCGCATTGTTCCCGCAAGCGCGCACCTATTACAAGCGTCCCTATATTATCGTCTTTGACTCGCCTGAACAGTTCTCCGCCCATCTTCCATTGTATAAAGGCAAGTCTCGCGAGAATGTGGCGGGGATTTTTATGGAAAGTCCGGTCAGCTCCCGCATCATTTTGCAGAACGCGACGATTTTTGAGGGATTGAGAACAGTTTACCATGAATACGTCCACTCGCTTGTCGAGGCCATGGGGCTGCGTCCTCCGCTTTATATTAACGAGGGGCTTGCCGAGGTTTTTTCCACTTTTTCATCAAGGAGGGAAACCGTGACGCTTGGCACAGCACCCTCGTGGCACCTCCGCGCCCTCAGAGAGTCGAAATGGCTGCCCTTTGAGACCGTTTTCACTGTTGATACCAATAGCCCCTATTACAATGAGACAAAACACGCCCGGATGTTTTATGCGCAATCGTGGGTGTTCATGCATTATATAATATGCGGCC
Source organism: Ereboglobus sp. PH5-5 (assembly GCF_029504805.1). Classification (NCBI taxonomy): domain Bacteria; kingdom Pseudomonadati; phylum Verrucomicrobiota; class Opitutia; order Opitutales; family Opitutaceae; genus Ereboglobus; species Ereboglobus sp. PH5-5. Next base: position 223,358 of record NZ_JAQFIT010000003.1, read on the forward strand.
AGAACACCGGTCTCATGAAAGCCGACAGACTTGATGTGTTCACAAACCTCTGTGAAACGCCGGGCGTTTCGACAGCCGACGCGCTTCAACAAGCATTTGGGCTGAACCAAAAAAAATTGAGCCGGACCCTCAAGTCCTACGCGGGCGGCGGGCGCTATACTGTCGTGAATCGCAAGGTGCCGGTCGGGTCGATTCTAAAACAAATAACATCCAAACCCGCCGATTCGCTTGAGCATGAAATGGAGCTGATTACCGTCAAGGGGCGCACCGATAGGGCGCACGACGCCGAGTTTCAACTTCTGCAACTATCCGAGCGCAATCCGAAAAATCCCCGCATCTACGAATTGCTCGCCGAAGTCAGGGCCGCCGGAAACAATCCCGCCGCGGCCCACGAATACTGGCGCAAAGCGGTGGAAAATAATTCCACAAATCCGCTGGCTTATGTGTGGTTTTTGCGCAGTTCCCGCGAGGTCGAAAATTCATCATTGAAACGCATAATGCCCGGGTTCGTGAGCACCGAGCTGAGAAAACTGGTGGATCGCGCGCTCGAACTCGCGCCGGATTGCATGGAGGCATACGAGTTGCTTGCGATGATCGAATCGCAAAGCCCGGAAATCCGCGTGGAGAAAATAAACAAGGTTCTCGAAGCACTCTCATCCATGCGCCACAGGTCCAAGACTTATCACGCGCTCGCCATCATTTACTGGCGCCTGAAAAGATACGCCGACGCCGAGGCGGTGATCAAGGTAATGTCCGTCGATCCGAGGACGGACTATAAGGCCAAACGAGCCGCGCGTGAAGTGCTTCGCGAAATCGCAAGGGAAACCGGCAAACCGGTGCCGGCACCCCTGCCTCCCAAAATATAAAAGCGGGGCGCGCGGCTGTTTCGCGGGGAACAATTCTACACACTTCATTGAAACCTCGCGTGATTTCGCGCATCTCACATTTTATTTTTCAAAACATGAAACACGCCATTTCCACGCTCACCCTTGCCTTCGTTTTTGCCGCGTCGCTTTTTGCCGCGCCACAGGCCAATCCGCTGCCGCAGCTCAAAATCGACGACGCGGCGGTCGGCGACGGCAAATCGCCCGCGCTTGCAAGTTACGCCGACGCCGTGGAGCCCGCGAAAAAATCCGTCGTGTCCATCGCCTCGGCGCGCTTTGTGCGGCAGCGGCTGCCGTTCCCGTGGTTCGCGCCGGGGGCAAATCGCGAATACAAGGTCGAGGGCCTCGGCTCGGGCGTGATCGTGTCCGCCGACGGTTACATCCTGACCAATAATCATGTCGTCGAGGACGCGGACGAGTTGACGGTGATCCTGTCCGACGATCGCGAGTTCAAGGCGCGCGTCATCGGCACCGACCCGAAAACCGACGTGGCCGTCATCAAGATCGACGCAAAAAACCTTCCCCTCGCCACGCTTGCCGACAGCGACAAGTTGCGCGTCGGCGACATCGTGTTCGCAATCGGCAATCCGCTCGGCATCGGGCAAACCGTGACGATGGGCATCGTCTCCGCCACGGGCCGGCGCGTCGGCATCCTGGCCGAGGTCGAGGGTTACGAGGACTTCATCCAGACGGACGCCTCGATCAACCAGGGCAACAGCGGCGGCGCGCTCATCGACGCGAAAGGACGCCTCGTGGGTATCAACAGCGCGATCATTTCACCCACGCGCGGCAATGTGGGCATCGGGTTTGCGATTCCGGCAAACCTCGCCCGCAACATCATGAACAATCTCGTGACAAGCGGCAAAGTCACGCGCGGTTATTTCGGCGCAAGCGGCGAACCCCTCACGCCCGACCTCGCCGAGGCGCTCGACCTGCCGCGGGACACGCGGGGCGTAATCCTCAACGACGTGACGCCCGACGGCCCGGCGGACAACGCGGGCTTGCGCCGCTACGACGTGATCACGGCAATCAACAACCGTCCCGTGACAAACGCCGCCGACCTGCGCACGCACGTCGCGCAACTCCCGCCTGACACCGAGGTGACCGTGAAGATTTTCCGCGACGGCAAGGCCGAAACCGCGATCGTGCGCCTTGGCAAATCGGGCGACGCGCTCGCCTACAACGAACTGCTGCCCGGCGTGCAAGTCACGCGCCTGACCGCGAGCCAGCGCCGCTCGCTGCGCATCTCAAGCAGCGTGGACGGCCTGTATGTCGTGAAAGTGGACGGTGACTCGCCCTACAAGGACTGGTTTGCCGAAGGCGCGGTGATCCTGGAAATCAACCGCGCAAGGGCGTCCAGTGTTGAAACCGCGCGCAACTCGCTCGTGCGCGGACGAAACTTGTTTGTCGTCTATTCAAAAGGCGCGGTGCGCACGATGGTGCTCGTGGTGAAGTGAGCGGGCGGGGCGCGAACAAGCAGGCGGCTTCCGCCAACGGAAACCCGAGACTTGCCGTTTCCCGAGATGCGGATTCTTCTTGGCGCATATTCTTCCATGAAAGTTCCGTTCCTCGACCTCTCCATTCAACACAAGGCGATTCGCGAAGACGCGCTGGCAGCGCTGGCAGCCACGTATGACGCGACGCGGTTTTGCCTCGGCAAGGACGTCGAGGATTTTGAAAAAAACTTTTCCGCGACGTTCGGCCATTCGCGCGCCCTCGGCATGAACAGCGGCACGTCGCCGCTTCATGTGGCCGCGATTTGCGGAGGCTTCGGGCCGGGCGACGAGGTGCTCGTGCCGACATTCACGTTCATCTCGTCCGCGTGGTGCATCAGCTACACGGGCGCGACGCCGAGGTTTGTCGATATCGAGGAGGGCACGCTCAACATGGACCCGGAAAAGATCGAGGCGGCCATCACCCCGAAAACAAAAGGCATGGTCGTGGTGCATTTGTTCGGGCAGCCGGCGCGCATGGATGAAATCATGGCGATCGCGCGCAAGCACAACCTGTTCGTGATCGAGGACTGCGCGCAGGCCGTGGGCGCGCGCTACAAGGGCGCGCCCGTGGGAACGATCGGCGACGCGGGCACGTTTAGTTTTTACCCGACAAAAAATCTCGGCGGGTGCGGCGAGGGCGGCCTGTTTGTGTCGGGGCGCGACGATGTTTTTGAAAAGGCGCGCATCCTGCGCGTGCACGGTTCGTCGCGACGCTATCATCACGACATGGTCGGTTTTAACTATCGCATGGACGGTTTCCAGGGCGCGGTGCTCAATGTGAAACTGCCGCGTCTCGCCGCGTGGAACGCGCGGCGCCAGGCCATCGCGAAACGCTACATGGCCGAAATCAAGCTCGCCGATGTGATCATGCCCCAAGTGGTTGATTACGGCGCGAGTGTGTATCACCAGTTCACGATCCGCCATCCGCAACGCGACGCGCTGCGCGAACATCTCGCGAACCGCGAGGTGGGCACGGATTTGATTTACCCGGTGGCGCTGCACCAGCAGGCGTGTTACGCGGGGCTCGGTTACAAGGCGGGCTCGCTGCCCGTGGCTGAAAAAGCATGCGCGACCTGCGTGAGCCTGCCGATCTTCCCCGAGCTGACCGACGAGCAGGTGGGCCACGTCATCGAATCGGTGAACACATTCTGACGGACGGCTTCCCGGCGGGCGAAAAGCCGACGCCGCGAAGTCACTGGAAAAACGCTCGCACGCAAAAATTGACTTTCGCTCACCCGCGACGTCCGTTTGCGTGTGCACACCCAAAACCATGCCGCGCCGGAAATCCGAATCTCCCAATGACAGCGAAAACGCCGAACCGGCCGGCGCGACCGCGTTCATCCAGCACGTCCGCCTCGCCGGATGCGCGCACGGGCTTGTCAAAAACCTCGGCGGCTTCAGCAAAAAGCACCACAGCGTGCCCGATTTCGCGAGCGCGGCGGCAGTGGCGTTTCTCGGCAAGCTTTGCGCGGACGAACTCGCCAGCGAGGCCGAGGCGTTTTTCCAGAAGGCGCGCGCCGCGTTCGCCTACAAACGCAAGGATATCTCGCTCGATGTCGCCAGCCCCGCCGCTGTGCTCACCTCGCGCCACTTCACGCTCGAATGGAACTACGCGCTCAACGAAAACGCCCCCTCCGAGTGGACGCTCACGCGCACGCTGCACACGCTCGATTTCTCGCACGAAAACGCCGAACCCGCGTTCGAGGAATTGTTCGCGGGCATGTTCGACTCAATCGTGTTTGCGCTGACCAAGGGCGCGCGCGTCGAGGACGTGATTGACGCTGTGGAGTCACTCGACACCGGGGAGAATCGGACAAGCCCCGCGCCGCTCACCGTAACGTATCCGTCGGACTGCGCCACGTGCACGCTGCGCGTCGACGGGGTGCCCGCGGAGGTTGTTTTTAGCGGAGGCGAGTTGTCGATGGTGTTTCCACGCGCCGGATCGCCGCGCGAGTTAATCGAGGCGTTCGCCGCGGCGCGCCATGCGTTCGCCCTCACCCGGCACCCGGCGCTGATGGCGCTCCTGTAAAACAATTGTCCATGAGTCACCATCCGTTGACATAGCCGGCGGAAAACCTAGCTTTCAGTTTTTCTCTAAAACATCATGGCCCACACTGAAGATCGCACAGCCTGGTTTGAGGGGCAAGGACTCTGGCAACACGTCCCGGCGTCCGATTGGAACGACTGGGTCTGGCAGCTCAAAAACCGCATCACCACGCTCGACCAGCTTGAAAAATACATGGTGCTCACGACCGAGGAGCGCCGCGGCATCGCCTTCGCCGGGCGCAAGCTCTCGCTCGCGATCACCCCGTATTTCCTGAACCTTATCGATCGCAACAACCCCGCCTGTCCCGTGCGCCTGCAAGTCATCCCGCGCGAGGGCGAGTCGGTTGTCAGCGCCGGCGAAACGCCCGACTCACTCGGCGAGGACGAGCACTCGCCCGTGCCCGGCCTCGTGCACCGCTATCCCGACCGAGTGCTGTTTCTCATCACCGACCGCTGCGCCTCGTATTGCCGCTATTGCACGCGCAGCCGCCTCGTGAGCAACGCGCAGGATTACAATTTTCACCCCGAATACGAGCAGGGCCTGCGCTACATCGAGTCGCACCCCGAGGTGCGCGACGTGCTGCTCTCCGGCGGCGACCCGCTCCTGCTCTCCGACAAAAAACTCGAGCACCTGCTCAGCCGCCTGCGCGCGATCAAGCACGTCGAGCTCATCCGCATCGGCTCGCGCATCCCGGTGTTTCTGCCGCAACGCATCACGCCCGCGCTTTGCGACATTTTCAAAAAATACGGCCCCGTCTGGATGAGCATCCACGTCAACCATCCGAAGGAGGCCACGGCCGAGTTGCGCGACGCGTGCGAGCGACTCAGCCTTGCGGGCGTCCCGCTTGGCAACCAAAGCGTGCTGCTGCGCGGCGTCAACGACGACGCCGAAACGATGAAGGCGCTCGTGCATCGCCTGCTCCGGATGCGCGTGCGTCCGTATTACCTGTATCAAATGGACCTCATCACGGGCGGCTCGCATTTCAAGGTCGATGTGCGCAAGGGCATCGAAATCATCCGCGCCCTCCGCGGGCACACGACCGGCTATGCGATTCCGCAATACGTGATCGACGCGCCCGGCGGCGGCGGCAAGGTGCCGGTCAATCCCGACTACATCGAAAAAATCACCGACGAGGAAGTGGTCTTCAAAAACTACGAAGGCCGAACCTACCGCTATCCGATGACGGCCGCGCCGCAGGCTCGGCAAATTCCAAATTCCAACTCTCAAATTCCAAATTCCAAAAACCAAACCGCGTGAACCGCCGGTCATTTTGAAAATTGATCACTGGATTTTGGAATTTCGTTGGATTTTGAAAATTGGAATTTGGATTTTACCCCATCAATGACTTTGAGCACACCACAACGCATCGTAATCGCGGGCGGCGGCGCGGCCGGCTACTTTGCCGCGATCACCTGCGCGGAGGCGTGCGCGCAAAGCGACACGCCCGCCGAGATCACCCTCCTCGAGGCCGCTCCGCAACCGCTCGCCAAGGTGCGCATTTCCGGCGGCGGCCGCTGCAACGTCACCCGCGCCTGCTTTGATCCGCGCGAGCTCGTCAAGGGCTACCCGCGCGGCGCGCGCGAACTTCTCGGCGCGTTTCACCGCTGGCAGCCGCGCGACACAATCGAGTGGTTTGAATCACGCGGAGTTCCGCTCATCACGCAACCCGACTCGCGCATGTTTCCCGCTGCCGATTCCTCGCAAGCCATTATCGACTGCCTGCAACACGCCGCCGCCCGAACAGGGGTAAAAGTGCGAACCAAGTGCGGCCTGGCAAACGCCGTCGCTTCCGACGCGCCGCGTTCATTCAATCTCGCCCTCTCCACGGGCGAAACCCTTCCCTGTGACCGCCTCCTCATCGCCACCGGAGGCGGGGCCAAATCCGGCGCCGCGCTCGCCATTGCCGAAAAACTCGGGCACGCCATCGAGCCGCCCGTTCCCTCGCTTTTCACATTCAACATCGACGATCCGCGCCTGCGCGATCTCGCCGGCTTTGCCGTTCCCCGCGCCGCCACCACAATCCCCGACTCGACGCCGAAGCTCCGCGAAACCGGCCCCATGATAATCACGCACTGGGGACTCAGCGGCCCCGCCATCCTGAAAATCTCCGCCTGGGGCGCGCGCGAACTCCACGCGCGCAATTATCATTTTCCGCTCACGGTCAACTGGCTCGGCCCCATCACCACGGAGCAGGCGCGCGCCACGCTTGCGGCGACCCGAGCCTCGCACGCGCGCCGGCAAATCACCACATGGAATCCTTTCGCGCTCTCCTCGCGCCTGTGGGAGCGGCTCGCCGCCGCGGCAAACATTCCCGCCGCGACGACCTGGGCCAATCTCTCAAAAACACAACTCGCCGCCCTCGCCGCGCAATGCACCGCGTGCGAATTCATCGTCACGGGCAAAAGCACCAACAAGGACGAATTTGTGACCTGCGGCGGCGTGCGCCTCGGCGAAGTCGATTTCAAGACAATGCAAAGCCGCGTTTGTCCGGGGCTGTATTTTGCCGGCGAAGTGCTCGACATTGACGGCATCACCGGCGGTTATAATTTTCAGGCCGCCTGGACCACGGGCCGCCTCGCCGGGCTGGCGATGGCACGGAAAAGGAACACAGAGGGCACAGAGGACCACAGAGGAGAGTGAGGCCATCAAGATTTCCAATAACCACACGCGAATCACCCTTGCCTCATTTTACTTGGAAAAACAAAACCGCACATGCGCATGAAAACAAACAAACAGCCGGACGGGCCTCCCAAAACTCCGTGGTGTCAAGCTTCTCGCTTCGCTCGGAACTCCGTGTCCTCTGTGTTCCTGTATTAAATAATAATCATGATCAAACTCGTAGTCACCGACATCGACGGCACGCTCGTCGACGACAACAAAAACCTGAGCCCAGACTTCTGGGAAACGGTCGAAAAACTCACGCGGAAAGGCATAGTTTTCGCCATCGCCAGCGGGCGTCAGTATCATGCCCTCGTCAGGCAGTTCGAGCGCATAAAAGACCGGACGCTGTTCATCGCCGAAAACGGCGCCTATGCCGCGTATGAAAACCGCGAGCTTTTCACCGTCTCATTTAATCCCGCCGTCGTGCATAATTTCATAAAAATTGGCCGCACCATTCCCGACACCTACCCGGTTCTTTGCGGGAAAAATTCAACCTATGTCGAAAACGACGACGAGTATTTCCTGTCCGTGGTGAATCATTATTGCGCGCGGCTGCAACGCGTGGACGACCTCACCCAAGTCGGAGACACGCTGTTGAAATTCAGCATGTTCGACCTCGTCGATTCCGAGACGAACTCCTATCCGCACTTCAAACAATTCGAGCGCGACTACAAGGTCGCTGCCGCCGGAAAGCGCTGGCTCGACATGACCGCGCCCGACGCCAACAAGGGCTCCGCCCTGAGACGAGTCCAGGAGCAACTCGGCATCTCGCCCGACGAAACCCTCGTGTTCGGCGACTACCTCAACGACCTCGAAATGATGCGCGAGGCCAAGCACAGCTACGCCATGAAAAACGCCCACCCGGAAATAATAAAGGCGGCGAACTTCGTCACCGACCTGGATAATAATAATTACGGTGTCGTTGATATGATCCGGAAACTCTGCCTGGGCGGATGACTCGCCCGTGCGTCCCCGCCCGCGATGCGCTGTCGGGCGACACACCGGTCGCAATGTCTTGATTGCAGTCATTACTTTCTGATTCTTATTTTCCAGTTCTCAATTTTCGCACCGTGCCGCTGCCTCCCATCATTTACGAAGACGACGCGCTGATCGCTTTTGACAAGCCATCGGGCCTGCTCATCGCGCCTGATCGCTGGGACAAGACGCGCGAGAATTTGATGGGGCTCATTCATGATAAATTTGGCCACACCGTCGCAAACGTCCACCGGCTCGACGCCGACACGAGCGGCATCGTGCTTTGCACAAAAACAAAACCCGCGCTCGATTTTGTGAGCGGACAGTTTCAGTCCAAAACCGTTCGCAAAAAATACCTCGCGCTCACCGTCCTTTTGCCGCCCGAACGCGCGATGAAGTTCCCCTCGCCCATCGTGCCGCGCACCGCCGGGGGCATCCTGCCGGAAACCTTCACCGTCGAAACCGGACTCGACCATGACAATTCGAATCCGGGTCGCATGCGCGTGTTTCGCAAGCGCGGCGGCAAGCCCAGCCTCACCGAGTTCACCGCGCTGGAGCGTTTCGGGCGTTATGTGCTCTACGAGTGCCGCCCCGTCACAGGTCGCACGCATCAAATCCGCGTGCATCTCGCCGCCGTCGGCGCGCCCTGCCTGAACGACCCTTTTTATGGCGACACCACGGAGATGCTTCTTCTCTCAAACTTGAAGCGCGGCTACAAGGGCCGCGCCGATGAAAAACCCCTCATCGCGCGCCTCGCCCTGCACGCAAGCGAACTCACGATCACGCACCCGCTCACCCGCGAGCCCGTTACGATTCATTGCGAAACGCCCAACGACTTCAACGTCGCGCTCAAATATCTGCGCAAGTTTCCCGGACGCGAAAAACGCTGACGAACACCGCACCCGAAGATGCCTCCTGAAATTCAACTCGATTTGTTCGGCCTGTTCACGCCCGCGTCCGGCGTGCACAAATCGCCGCCCAACGGGCCCGCGCCATCTTCTTTTTTCCCTCCGGCTGGCGACACGGCCGCGTCGTCCGAAATCGTCTATGTGCGCAGCCCCCGCGCGCGCCACTACCGGCTCACGCTCAGGCGCGACGGCTCCGCGGTTGTCACGATTCCATCGCGCGGCAGCGAGCGCGAGGCGCGGCGTTTCGCGGCAGACCACGCGGACTGGCTTGCCCGCGCCCGGGCGCGCCAGGAGAAGAAGCCCCGCGCGGCAACAACCTGGGACGTCGGCACGCGAATTCTCTGGCGCGGCGAAATGACCGCCATTCGCGTCGCGCACGAGTCCACTGCGGAGCGCCCCGCCGTCGCGATTGGAGCAGACGATTTAGGCGCACCCGGCATCTTTCGCGTTGCAAGTCTCGCGTCCGACCTGCGCCCCACGCTTGAGGCTCATTTTTTGCGCATTGCAAAAGTCGAGCTCCCCGCGCGCACATGGGAGCTCGCCGCCGAGACGCGCGTGCCCGTCACCCGCGTCACCGTGCGCAATCAACGCACCCGCTGGGGTTCGTGCACGGCCGACGGCATTATCTCTCTCAACTGGCGTCTCGTGCAGGCTCCGGTCTTTGTGCGCGACTACATTATTTACCACGAACTGATGCACCTGCGCGAAATGAATCACTCCGCGCGCTTCTGGGCGCGGGTCGCCGAGGTCTGCCCGTGGTGGAGGGACGCCGAGCGCTGGATCAAACAAAACGGCGGCCTGCTCGGACTGTAAGGCCATATCGCCAAAACACGACCCGCCATCCACATCGCCGTTGCGCTTGTGCCTCGCCCCGAACACTCTGCCTGAATCCCTCAAACCACAAAACCCGCGCAGTTCGCGCCAAAATGCACGCAGCCGCACTGGGCGGTCTGTATTACTTTATGCGACACAGGGTTCTAGTTTTTCCTGAAACAACTTTCTTATCCTTATGAAAACATACCTGTATTTCACGCTCGCCCCGGAATCCCTTGTTGCATCGCACCTTCCCCCCGCCGAATTCGGCAACTACATCGCCGTCGGGCCGAATCGCAATTCCAGCGGCCAGGCGCAGTTTTTCGAAATCGACCCCGAATGGCGCACCGACGCGCTCCCCATGCGGGACATCGCCAAGCGCTGCGTCCCCCACCCCGACGGCGCCCCGCGCAAATCCACTTACCTCGCCATCTATCGTGTCCTTGAGCACATTCCCCTCAGTGCCATCGGCGACCTGCACCTCGCCACGGCAAGCGGCATGGTGCTTTCGCTAAAAGCGAAAAACGACATTCCGCCCGAAACCGAGGACCGCTTTCACCTTTATCAGGAATATTGCCCGGCGCAGCCCCGCGTTGTCAGCATTTACGGGCCGGCTCGTTTCGGCGCGCACCTCACCGACCCCGCGCAGCCCGTCAGCGTGCCCAAGCTCATTTTTGCGGAACTCAAACTCGGCAACCTCGCCAGGAACCCCGAGGCCACCGGTCTTGGCAACCTGCCTTATCCGAACATTGACCACCTGCGCGACTGCCTGCGCGAGTTCACCTTCAAGCCGGCAAAACCCACCAAGGTTTTCATTCGCAACGTCAGCGACGCCGTCCTCTACCGCACCATTCGCAACGGCTACTACGTGGGCCAGCAAAACGACATCAAGCATTACCCGCTCCCCTCGATCGACGAGCTCGAAACCACCCACCTCGACTGGTGGCGCGCGGCGCAAAATGTCTTCGGCGGGTAACCCCGCGCCACACTCGCAATAAGCGCATGGCGGACCTGCGCGCCGCCCGCGCGGATGCGCGCAGGTGCGAAAACCAAGCCCTCGCGCCATAATTATATCCACATTTGCAAACTCACCACTTCCACAAGCCGCCATCCCGCCCGCAAACCACGCCTCATTTTTTAAAACGACAATGACAACACAGTCCCCCATATTCTGGCTCACGCCACTGGCCTCAATTCTCGCACTCGGCTTTGCCGCGTGGTTTTATATGCGCATGAAAAGCGCGCCGGAGGGCACTTCGCGAATGGCGGAAATCGCCTCCCATGTGCGCGCCGGCGCAATGGCGTATTTGAAACAGCAATACAAAGTCGTGGGCTTTTTCTTTGTCGTCCTCACCATCACCTTTGCGATCCTCGCCTACGGCTTCGGCCTGCAAAACGGCTGGGTGCCCTTCGCCTTCATCACCGGAGGCCTCTTCTCGGGCCTCGCCGGTTTCTTCGGCATGAAGACCGCCACCTACGCCTCCTCGCGCGTCGCGCACGCCGCCAGCCAGTCGCTCAACTCCGGCCTGCGCCTCGCCTTTCGCTCCGGCGCCGTCATGGGCCTGGTCGTCGTCGGCCTCGCGCTTCTCGACATCGCCGTGTGGTTCCTCGTGCTCAACCACTTCATCGACGATCCCGACCAGGGCCACAAGCTCACCATCATCACCACCACCATGCTGACCTTCGGCATGGGCGCGTCGCTCCAGGCGCTCTTCGCGCGCGTCGGCGGCGGCATCTTCACCAAGGCCGCCGACGTCGGCGCCGACCTCGTCGGCAAAGTCGAGGCCGGCATCCCCGAGGACGACCCGCGCAACCCCGCCACCATCGCCGACAACGTCGGTGACAACGTCGGCGACGTCGCCGGCATGGGCGCCGACCTCTACGAATCCTACGCCGGCTCCATCCTCGCCACCGCCGCGCTCGGCGCCGCCGCCTTCGCGGGCAATCCCGCCGCCGTGGCCGATGGCACCGCCTACAAGGCCGTCATCGCCCCCATGATCATCGCCGCCGTCGGCACCATCCTTTCCATCATCGGCATCTTTGTCGTGCGCACCAAGGAAGGCGCCTCGCAGCGCAACCTCCTCGACGCGCTCAGCCGCGGCGTCAACTTCAGCTCCCTTCTCATTGTCATCCTCTCCTGGGTTGTGCTCTACCTCCTCGAAATCCCCAACCACTGGGGCATCTGGGGCGCGATTGTCACCGGCCTGGTCGCCGGCATCCTCATCGGCAAGACGACCGAATACTACACCTCGCAGGAATACAAACCCACCAAGCACATCGCGCAAAACGCCACCACCGGCCCCGCCACCGTCATCATCTCCGGCCTCGGCGTCGGCATGCTCTCCACGGCCATCCCCGTCATCACCGTCGTCGTCGGCACCATCCTCGCCTACTGCTTCGCGTCCGGATCGTGGAAATTCACCCCCGAGTCCATGTCGATGGGCCTCTACGGCATCGGCATCGCCGCCGTCGGCATGCTCTCCACGCTCGGCATCACGCTCGCGACCGACGCCTACGGCCCCATCGCCGACAACGCCGGCGGCAACGCCGAGATGTCCGGCCTCGGCCCCGAGGTGCGCAAACGCACCGACGCGCTCGACTCGCTCGGCAACACCACCGCCGCCACCGGCAAGGGCTTCGCCATCGGCTCCGCCGCGCTCACCGCGCTCGCCCTCCTCGCATCCTACGTCGAAGAGCTCAAAATCGCGGTCGACCACCTGCAAGTGGAGACCATTGAGATCGCCGGGCACGCGGTTGAGTCCGCCAAAATCCTAAAGGCAAACATCCCGGAGTTCATGACCATTTTTGAGGTCCACCTCATGAATCCGAAAGTCATCGTCGGCCTCTTCATCGGCGCCATGATGGCGTTCCTCTTCTGCGGACTGACAATGAACGCCGTGGGCCGCGCCGCCTCGCGCATGGTCGAGGAAGTGCGCCGCCAGTTCCGCGAAAAACCCGGAATCCTCGAAGGCAGGGACGTGCCCGACTACGCCCGCTGCGTGGAAATCTCCACCGCCGGCGCGCAACGCGAAATGATCATCCCCTCGCTGCTCGCGGTTGTGGTGCCCATTGCCACCGGCCTGCTCTTCGGCGTGCCCGGCGTGTTCGGCCTGCTCGGCGGCGGACTCGCCGGCGGCTTTGTCCTCGCCATCTTCATGGCCAACTCCGGCGGCGCGTGGGACAACGCCAAGAAATACATCGAGGAAGGCAATCTCGGCGGCAAGGGCTCCGTCGCGCACAAGGCAGCCGTCATTGGCGACACCGTCGGCGACCCCTTCAAGGACACCTCCGGCCCCAGCCTGAACATCCTCATCAAGCTCATGAGCATGGTCTCCATCGTCACCGCCGGCGTGAACATCGCCTTCACGCTATTCTAAAAATACCACCGTCACCACAGTCTCCTATTTCCACACGCCGCATCCATGAAACGATGCGGCGTTTTTATTTTAAACTTCACAAAATGAAAATCCGCGCCGACCCTGCCACGAAAACTCTTGCCCGTTATCATTTTGTATCATAGCAACCCAAACTATCCACAACCAGCCGGAACATCTTTCGGCAGCCCAAGCCATCTGACATCTTATCACAAAGGACACGTTACCCGTTGCGCCAAAGCAAAATATACAAACGCACTGTTCTGAGATCATGACAAGTCAAGCCAGCCTCCCCTACCCCCACACATACTCGCACACATCAAGCGAAGCCGCGGTCACATTGCTGCTTTGCCTGTTTATATCGGCCTACATTGTAGCCGCCGCCTATACGCTTTTCCACTGCGCCGGCGCGAAAAAAATGCGGGGCAAAAAACGCCACATGGCCGGAATAATACTCATTCCCTTTTTGGGAACCGTGCTTTACTGGAAAAATCGCGTGGACGCGCTCACCGAAACGGATGCCGAGCTCGCCTCCGGAAACACACGCCCGCCCATCCCGAAGGCGCCCGACAAATACTCCAGCCCCCCGGCGCCAAGCCACCCGCCGCGCTATTCCACAATACCGCCCTTTGAATTCGCCGCGCAATCAAAGCCGCCCTTTCCCACAAAGTCACCCTTTGGAACCACCGTCGAAAAGACGTCCGACAAGCCGGAAACACCTGACGCCCCGCCGCCCGCGAACGACGACCTGCGAACCGCGTAAGCCCCCGCGCCCGGCTCCATCTTTCGCCGGAGTGCCATAACCCGGCGAAACGCGAACGCCGACCCCGCCCCTGCTTTTACCACAAGAAACTTGTCCCGCGCGGGACACCCGCGGGATTGTTTTGTTTATAATATATAAAAAAGCCCGCGCGGGTTTCCATTTTGCATCTATTGGCGCGATATTACAGTCTAACTCAGTGCAAAACTGAAACGGACCTCCATATAATCACGCATAGAATATGTTTGCACAGGCACATTTTAATATGATCGCTGAAACAAGCCGCCAGCCGTGGCTTCTCTATGTGTTTGAGGCGGCATATGTCATAACCACAATTTATACGCTCGCCCACTGCATTGCGACGGACTCCATGCATAAGAAATGGCCCCTCGTTATCACGATCCTGTTTCTTCCGTTTTTCGGAACAATGCTCTACTGGAAAAACCGCCCCGACTTTGAAGCCTCCTACATTCCGGTGCCACTGCCCCCGTCTGACTCCCCCAAAGAGAAGCGTTCCAAGCCGCACGACAAGTATTCCAGCCCGCAGCCGCCCGTTCACATCCCCCGATATTCCACAAAACCGCCATTTGGGGAGCCCAAGGACAAACCCGGCCCCCCCGAGGATGACAAACCGCTGCCCATCTGACGCGAGCCTTTTATACTTTTGTATAAAAACGCACAAACACCCTTGTCCTTTTATTATAATACTATTTAAAAAATATTTATTATTTTGGCGGGGCGGCGTTTCGACGGAAACGCCGTTTTTGGCACTCAAATCATCCCCGCGCCTCGAACGAGCCGTCGGCGCGTTTTACGATCAGGCGCTTTAGCTCCAGCATCATCAATGTGGCGGACAGCGCACTAACCGGCTTTTTGGTTTGCGAGGCAATCGCATCAATCGTCGGCATCGCGCCCCCGGCGAAACACGCCATCACCGTCGCCTCGTCCGCGGATAGCTTCGCAAGCTCCGCCACGCCCACGCCGGCGCTTGCCGCCCCGGCCGCGTCACCCGCCTTCGGCGGAATCGTCCGCGGCCGCAGTCCCTCCAGGTAATTCAATTCCGAGAGCACATCATCCGCGCAGGTGACTAGTGTCGCTCCGTCGCGAATCAGCTGGTGGCACCCCGCGCTCGACGGCTGGTCGATGCGCCCCGGCACGGCGAACACCTGCCGTCCTTGCTCGCCCGCGAATTTCGCTGTGATCATCGACCCGCCCGCCTTGTCGGACTCAACCACGATCACGCCCTCGCACATCCCCGCCACGATGCGGTTGCGCATGGCAAAACTCTGCCTGTCCGCGCGCCGCCCGAAGGGGAACTCCGAAAAGACCGCGCCCTCCGCCTCGATGCGGCGGTAGATGTCCAGGTTTTCCGGCGGATAAATTATGTCGATTCCCGTGCCAAGCACCGCGGCCGTTTTGCCTCCGACAAGCAGCGCGCCCTCGTGCGCCGCCGTGTCGATTCCGCGCGCCAGCCCGCTCACAATGCAAAAGCCCAGGCGCGCCAGCTCGGACGCCAGTTTTTTCGCCGTCGCCTGTCCGTAAAGCGTGGTGTGCCGCGTCCCGACAATCGCAACGCAGGGCCGGTCGATTATGTATTCACCTTTTTGATACAGGCCGATCGGCGGGTCGTAAATCTCGCGCAGCAGCCTTGGGTAGCGCGTGTCCGATTTTGTCACAAAAACCGCGCCGCTTTTCCCCATGCGATCCTCCTCGCGCGCCAGGTTGAAATTCTCCCGCCAGTTGACAATGCCCGCGCTCATCGCGGGGCCGACGCCCTTGACGCGCTCAAGCTGTTGCGCGCCCGCCGACAAAATCGCGCGCGGATCGCCGCCGAACTCCGCCAGCAATCGCGTGCAAGAAACGGGCCCGACACCCGGCAGGCCGTTGAGAACAAGAAACGCCTGTTGCTCGGTGAGGCTCATTGGGAACCCCCGCGCAAAACACCGGGCAGAAAATCCAGCAACTGCGTTGCCAGCACCGCGCGCTGTCCGCGCGCGCGCGCCAGGCAATCCGCCGCCATGCCATGCCACGCCGTGCCGCGACACGCGGCATGCAACAACGCCTCCGGAGCCTGCGCGAGCAACCCGCCAATCATTCCCGCAAGCAAATCGCCGCTGCCTCCGCGCGCGAGCACGGGGCCGCCAAACAGGGAGACGTATGTTCGCCCCGAATGCTCGATCCGCGTAAGCGGCCCCTTGCGCACAACCACCGCGCCGTCCGGAATCGCCGTCTCGACGCGTTGATGCTCTCCCGCGTGCGGCGTGAGAATTCGAGGCGCCTTGCCGACCGCGACAATATCAGGCTGCAACGCGTCGGCATCGAGCACGACGGGGATGCTCTCATTGATGCGCAAGACCTCTGACGCCAGCGCGAGCGATTCGCGATCACGCGACAATCCCGGGCCGATCACAAGCGCCGTCGCGCTCGCGGTGCCGGACGCCTTTTCGGAAAACCGCCCGCGAAACACCGGCAAATCCTCGAGCGCCAAACCGCCCCCGGGCGATTCGGCCATGCCGTGCCAAATCACCTCCGGCACTTGCGCGGCAAACGCGGGCGCGAGCGATTCGGGCACAAACGCGGTGACAAGCCCCGCGCCGCTGCGAAGCGCCGCCAGCACGCTCATCAAAACCGCCCCCGGATATTTGCGAGAACCGCCAACGATGAAGAGGTGCCCGTAATCACGCTTGTCGGTGTGCGCGGGACGAAGCGCGCGAAGAGGTGCGAGCACCGCCGGCGTGAGGATTGCGGTGTCGCGGCACGGGCCGCCGCTGAAAAATCCCAAATCCAGATAGCGCACCCGCCCGCTGTTTGGATTGTCCAGCACCGGCGCTTTCACGATGCCCGTGGCGTAGGTAAAATCAGCCCGGAACGAGCCGCTCGGCAGGTCAACCGCCGCGCGAAAATCAACCGGCATCGCGTTCACCGAGTCGATCAGTTTCGCGACACGCGCATCCACCGGCGGGCGAAATTGAAAACCGAAAATTCCATCGAGGCACAAATCAAACCCCGCGCCGTGTTTTTGCACCGCCGCCGCGTCGCATGCCTCCACCCGCCCCGGCGCGGCTTGCGCAAGCTCCCTGTATGCGCGCCACGCCAGCGGACGCAGCGACTGCCCGCCAAAAACAAAACACACCGCCGCCCTCGCCCGCGGATGTTTTTCCAAAATGCGCCTCGCCGCAATCAGCGCATCCCCGCCGTTGTGCCCCTTGCCCGCGAGAACGAGCACGCGCGCGCTTTCGGGAAACTCGCCCAGTTCGCAATAATCGCGCGTCACGGCGCCGGCGATTGCGCGGCCGGCGCGCTGCATCGCGGGCCATTCACGCGCCTCGTCCCCGCCAAACAACGCGGCCTCGAATTGCCCCGCCTCGTCAATCGTGAGCACGGGATGCGCGGCGCCGGGTTCAAGCATGTCGTGGGGCGTGTTCATTTTGAGCGCGCGCAACCATGCACGGCAAAGCGCGAACTGCCAAGCGCGTTTGGCAAGGCGGCGGCAAGAAACCCGCCGCCTCTATTTCGCCTTCAAAACCAGCGTGTGTTCGGCGGGCCCCGGCAGGAACGGTGTTGGCTCGCCGCGGGCCCACGCCTCATGACCGGCCTTGTAGTAGGGCGAATGCGGATGCCCGCTCTGGCCGCATGGCATGTGAAAAACACCCTCGTCCTCCCTCCCCGGCGAAACCGCGAAGCGCATGGACGCGCCGAATGACGGAGCCTGCACGCGAGGCACGCCAAGGTCTCCCGGCAACTCCTGTGCGGGCATGTCCAGGTTGAGACAATGCCCCAGCGCGCCCAAGAGGCCGCCGCCAAGCGGGTGCTTGATGCGCGAGACGTTAAACGCGCCCCAGCGCGCGTCGGCGGGATTTGAGAAACCGGCGGCGGAAAGATCGCGGCGCGTGTCCCCGGCGGCGGCGAGCAGCAAGTCGTCCCACTCGGCGTATTCGGGATCGAGCAGGTGCATCGGTTTTTTCTGAATAAGATTCCAAACCGGCTCCTCGATCCGGAGATGATTGTAGTTGAAATCTGGATACGAATAGGCGCACGGATAAAAAATGGGGTCGAGAACGCGGGCGATGACATGCTCGCGGAAGCGGCGCACAATCGCATAGGCGGCGGAATCCGCGGCGGCGCGCGCGCCCGGGGTTTCGTCGCCCCAGGCCTCGCCGGCGGCGGCGCGAAGGCTCGCGAGTTTTTTGTTTTTTGTCGCGGCAAGCGTGTTTCGCAGGAGTGTGTGCCAGCGGGCGAGATGCGGCGCGCCCTCGTCGAGGGCGATGGCGAGCAGATCGCGCGGCGCGGCATTTTCACCGAGACGCGCAAGGAGGCTTTGGATGCGCGCGCCGCGTTCGCCGGGGCTGTAGCCGCCGTCGCCGAAAAGCGCGAGCGTGTCGCCGCCGAAAAGCCGCTGGTTCGCCGTCGAAATATGTTCGCCCGGGCCGCGAATGACGGACGGCACCTTCTTGGGCGAAAGCAAACCGCGCCAGCCGCGATCGCCAAAAGACCAGGTGGCGGGGATGCGCCCGTCGTAGCCGAAACGATCCGGCAGCTGTCCGCAAATTGTCCAGCCGATCTCCCCGGAGCTGTCGGCGACGAGCATGTTTTGCGCGGGAATTCCCGCGCGCTTGGCAATGCGGATGGCGTCGCGAACCGTGGTTGCGGCTTCAAGGTCGGCGAGGCCGTAATTTGCCGCCTCGGGATCGTGAAACACCCACTTGAGCGCGAGTTTTTGCCCCTTCCGGTTTTCACCGATAACCGGGCCCCAAATGCTGGTTTCAACATAGTGAACCGCCGGGTTTTTCCATCCGCGCACATTGATGTTTTCCGCGCGGGTCTCGATTTGGAGTATCTCCCTGTCGGTGTAGTAGAAACTTTTGCCGGCGACATCGGGCGTGAGCACGATCACATCGCTTGTGTCCGCATAGGAATTTGTGAAGCCCCATGCGATGCTGCCGTTGCTTCCCGCCACAAAAACAGGCGCGCCGGGGAGTGTGATGCCGGTGACGGTTAGCACATGTTTCCACATCATCGAAACGCGATACCATGTGTTGGGCGCGCGAAGCGAAAGGTGCATGTCGTTTTCGATCATGCCGCCCTGCGCGCGTCCGACGGCCATGCTGTTCGAACCCTCGGCATAAACGGGCGGGGTCGCCGCATGGCGCCGGTAGGGCAAAGCCTCTGGCTGAGCCGGAGATGCTTGCGGCCCACCCGGAGGGTTCGCCCTGCCCAATGCAATACCCGCGCGCAGGTTGATTGATTGCGGTCCGGGAATCGGGGCGAGCGGCGCGGTGGTGTGGTCGAGCGCGGAATCATTGGGCGCGATAACCGGCGCGAAATAAGCCAGCACTTTGTTGTCATACCAATCGCGAATTATGCCGAGCGAGCGCTCATGCGTCGCCTCGGGATGCTGCATGTCAAACGCCATCGCATGAATGACCAGGACGCTGTCCTCGGGCAGCCACGGACGAGGCTCGGCGCGCAGCACCAAGTATTCGAAAGGCCGCTCGCGAAGTTGCGCGAGCCCGGCGTTCACGCCCTCGGCATAAGCGTCGAGAAGCGCGCGTTGCGAAACGGGAAGCAGTGCGAGCGATTTTTGCGCGACGGCGCGCAGGCCGTGAACGCGCGCGGATTTGTCGGCGGCCAGTGTTTTCTCGCCGAACAATTCCGAGAGCTCGCCCGCGGCGCGGCGGCGCGCGAGGTCCATCTGGAAAAAACGGTCCTGCGCGTGAAGAAAGCCCATCGCGCGCGCGGCATCAGTGCGTGCGACCGCCTTGATTGTCGGCACTCCGAGCGCGTCGCGCTCGACGGTGACATCGGCGGAAAGGCCGGCAACCACGGCAGTGCCGTCGAGTTGAGGCAGGCTGGCCTTCATGCGCTGGTGGAAGCGCCACGCAAAAACAGTGGCGATGATTACGCAGACACCAAGCGCCGCGAAAACAGCGCGCGCATACTGGCGCTGACGGCGCTTCCGGACATCGCGAAGTGTTGTGACAGTTGGATCAGGCATTGGAATTAATCACGCCGATCCAAACCAGTCCCGCGCTCCAGTGCGAGGAAAACGCACGGAGAAAAGACCCGAAGCGCGGCCTTGCATAGCGGGGCAAAATTCGGATAAATGGCGCAGCTTTTTACCGCCATGAAAACATACCGTCACTCCCTTGGTTTTGTCTTGATCGTCCTTGCATGCCTGTTTCTCGCGGCGTGCTCCGAACCCGCCGATCCGCGCACCACGCCCATCTCCGCGACCTCCCCCGACGCGCTCAAGGAATGGACGGCAAAGGCCGGGCAAAAAATCCCCGTCGCGGAAATGCGGGAGTTCGAGGAATGCGTGAAGGAAATCCGCCTCGGCATCATGCTGCGCAAGGAGGCGTCGGGCGTCGATCCGGTCGCGTGGAAACTGTGCGAATACATCAACGGCAAAACATTCGGCGAGGTGTTGCTTCTCGGTTACGAGACCGAGGCCGGCGCCGTTGCCAAGGAGATCGAGCTACAACGCGCCAACATGCAAAAAATCGAGGAGCGCCTGAACGGCCCGGGCAGCGACACGGCCAAGGCGCCCTTGCGCGACCATTACGCGCAGGTGCGGGACAATGTCGAAAAACTGGAGGCGCGCCTCAAAAAGGCAAAGGCGCGCCTGGCCGAGCTGCAGGCAAAAAAATAACCTCCGCGCGGGAACGGCGTTCCCGGATTGCGCAGCTTCGACTTTACGAACGGGCCATAAAACGCACACTATCGCGCCTTATGGCAAACGGCGTCCCGATTATTTCCGGCCCGCGCCCGCGGGCAATCGCGGGGGGACACGCCGTGCGCGGTGTGAGGGTGCGCGCAAACGCGCTTGTGCTCGCGCTGGCACTGGCAATGCCGGTCATCGTGCACATGGCGCCCTGGGGCGGCGGAGCGCCGCTGGGTGCGTTTTTACTGCCGATGTTTTGGGCCGCGTTTGTGGCGGTGTATCTGTATGGAATCTGGCCGGGTTTGCTCGTGGCGGCGTTTGGGCCGGTCGCGAATAATTTTCTGACCAATTTTCCCGAGCTGCGCATCAACACGGTGCTGACGTTTGAGGTGGCGGTGTTTGTTGTGTTTTCGTGGCTGGTGCTGCGCAACCCTCGCGGGCGGGCGTTCTGGCTGCTGGCTCCTCTGGCGTATGTGGCGGCGAAGGTGTGCTCGTGCGCGTTGATCGCCGCGGGCGTGGATATTTTTGGCAACCTGGGCGCGGCGACGGAGTTTTTCGCGAGGTCTGTTTCGCGGGGCGCGCCGGGATTGGTCGTGCTCGCGGCAATCAACTTCGCATTGGCGCGAGGATGGATCGGAGGCAATGGCGGTGGCGGCCACGGTCCGGAGGCCGCGGCGTAGTTGCCCGCGCCCCGGGGGAAAACTCCAACTTCAATAATCAAACTCCAACAATCCGACCCATGACACCGCTTGCACTTGAAATGATTTCCGCGCGTTTGCGCGCGTGGCAGTTCCCCGAAAGGATTGACGGCGTGGTGGGAATCGCGTCGGGCGGCGTGGTGCCGGCGGCGCTCGCGGCGCACCAACTGGGCGTCGGCATGCGGGTGATCGCGCTCAACTACCGCGATGAAAAAAACGAACCGCGCCACGAGGAGCCGGTGTTGCTCGGAAGCGCGCCTGACTTGGGCGCGTGGAAACGCGTGCTGCTCGTGGACGATGTTTGGGTGAGCGGAAAATCATGGCGCGCGGCGCGGGCGCTTCTGCCGGAAAACATCGAAGTGCTGCCGTTTGTAATGAAGGGGAAAGTTGATTTTGCACTGATTGGCGACATCGACGGTTGCGTGATGTGGCCGTGGAAAACATACCCGGCGGCTGAATAATAATTCACGCAAGAACATGAATATAATGGAGAACGGATGATTACTTGCGCTTGAAGTCCGTGCTCCCCCTGTTAGGAAACATACCCGTCATGCATCGTCGCCAATTCATCCAAACAATCGGACTCACCGGGGCGCTCGCGGCTGCCGGCAAAATTTCCGCCTCCGCCGCCACCGGAGCCGGAACCAAAACAACAACCCCGCCCGGCGACCCCGACACGCTTGTCAATGGAACGCCGGCCGTTTTTGCGCCGACGCCGGACAGCTTTACCGTCACCATCCCGCTTACCGCCGACGCCCTTGTGTGGCTTGAGTATGGCGAGACGGAAAAGCTGGGCTCCACCGTCAGGGGCGATTCGTTCGGCTTCGTCCGGCACGACGACACCGTGGTCAAAATCAAGGTTCGCAACCTGAAACCGGGCACCCGTTATTACTGGCGCGTCGTGACCAGGCCCGCGCTTCCCTACATTGGCAGCCAGAAAGCCGTGCTGCGGGAACCCGTGCCGGAAACCCGGTCGCGAATCTACACAACCAAGACGCTCGCCCCCAACGCGCGCGAAACGCAGTTTTCCGTTTGGAACGACACGCATGACCGCAACGAAACCATTCGCGCCCTTCACGCCGCGCGCCGGGCCGATGACGACTTCATGCTTTGGAACGGCGACATGAGCAACAACGTCAACGACCGCGCGCTCCTGCCCGGGCTGTATGTCTGTCCCCAAGGCGTTGACCTCGCCGAGGGGCCGCCGATTTTTGACACGCGCGGCAACCACGACGTGCGCGGACTCTGGGCCGGCAGGATGTCGGACTACGTGGAATATCCCGACGGCAACCGCCCCTTCTACGCGTTTCGCTCGGGCCCGATGGCCGCCATCGCCCTGGACACCGGGGAGGACAAACCCGACAACCACCGCAGCTACCGGGGAGGCGCCGCCTTCGAGCCGATCATTCGCGAACAAGCCGCGTGGCTGGAGGAAGTCATCCGCCGCCCCGAAATGCGCGACGCGCCCTACCGCGTGGTTTTCTGCCACATCCCGCTGCGCTGGACCGACGAAAGACCGCAGGATTACGAGGGCAAGGGCTTCGACCGCTACAGCCTGCGCGGACGGCTCGCGTGGCAAGGCGCCTTGGTCAAGTGGGGCGCGCAGATCATCATTTCCGGGCACACGCATCGCCACGCGTTGTTGCAGCCAACCGCGGAGTTCCCCTACACGCAGATCACCGGCGGCGGCCCGCAACCGGAACGCGCGACCGTCATCCGCGGCCACGCCGACGCCGGCAAGCTCAAGGTAAGCGTGATCCGAATGCACGACGGCGCGTCGCTCAACGACCTGGAGTTCAAGCCGCTGGCCAGGGTTGCGTGACCGCGTCGCATTGCCCGCGCGCACGCGGCAACACAACAACACACGCGTCCGGTTTTAATTTGCCGGGCGCGGCACCGCTTTGATGCCGCGTTGCAGCGCGCAACAAAGGCTCCAGCCGCGGCTGTGCGAACCCGCAAAACCCGACAAGCATGAAGGGTGCTGCGACTTGAAACCGACCGCGATTTGGGGCGTCTTGGTGACGTTGCCCGCCCGCCCTCCCCTTCACCACAAAATCCGATGCACAAAAAGAACACCGCCCTCCCCTCCTCCGACAACCGCGTCCTTAAACGGATTCTCCGATTTGCGAGCCTGGCCGCCGCATGGCTGCTGCTCGCGGCGGTTTGCGACGCCGCCGGACTGAAAGTATACTACATCCGGCACATTGAATGCGGCCATAACGTGAAAAAGAAATTTGAGAAAAGCGGCATGCCAAAAGACCAATGGCCGGCCTATGTCGGCGACTCGAAGCAATTCACGCCCAAGGGCGCCAAACAAGTCGGCGAAGCCGCGGAAAAACTCAAGGCCCGCCAATTCGATTTTATCGCGTGCAGCCCCGTCTGGCGCTGCCGTCAGACCATTCTCCAATACCTGCGCGAAACAAAGCAGACCGCCGAGATTTGGCCCGAACTCGCCGAGTTCAGCGGCGCGATCATTCCGCTGTTTTTTAAGGGCAGGCTCCCCGAGCCCAACAAGAATTATCTCCGCGGCGAGGCAATCAAACTGCCGGACGACGAAAAGCCTTTCTTCACACTTCGCCAAAATCCGGAGGGCTCGCGTCTTTTCTACTCGCCGAAGAAAAATGGCGACGAGCAGCGCGCCGCCGACACGAAGGCGTCGCTGGAGGCTGTTGTTGCGCTCGTGAAGGAGCGCTTCGGAGGCAAAAAGGGCGAGGGTAAATCCATCCTGCTCTCGGGCCACGGCAACAACGGCAAGGCGCTCCTGAGCGTTTTCCTCAACGAGGCGGACCGCCCGGAAAAGATTCCCCATTCCCCCAATATCGGAATCTGGATGCTCGAACAGCAAGCCGACGGCAGTTTTCAGCTGAAAATCCTGAACGACAAACCTTACGGCAAATAGCGCATCCTTATAAATAGCCCTGTCGTTTTTGGCAGGGCGGTTGTCAGACTGTCTCGAATGCTCGAAACATCGTCACCGGGCGCAAGCGACATCCGCCGTGTTTGGCTCTCGTAATTCCCGGCGCGCTCGGCGGGCACGCCCGACCAAAGTCCCAAAGCCAACACGCGCTGGCGTTATTAGAAACGGGTTCCGAACGAGAAGTTGAACTGGTTGCCGTTGTGGTTCCACTTGTCGGTTGTCAGCGGAATGCCGAAGTCGAGACTGAGCGGCGCGCCGGCAACAAAGAGGCGAAGGCCGAAACCAAAGTTGTCGTTGTAGCTGGACGGATTAAAATCGTAGGACTTTTCATTCACGAAACCGGCGTCGTAGAAGAACGCAAAGCGGACGGGACTCACGATGTCGAAAGAGTATTCAACGCTCAACATGCCATAAGTGTTTCCGCCCATGCTTGAGCCATTTGAATCCTTCGGGCCGACATCGCGATTCTCAAAGCCGCGTAGCGAATAGGGTCCGCCCAAGAAGAAGCGCTGGGCGTATTGGACTTGCGGCGTGTCGCCGAAGCCCTCAACCACGCCGGCGCGGAGAAACACGCCGAGGGATTGTTCCTGCGCGCGGAATATGGGGAAAAATTGAGAGCCGCGGAATTCGAGCGCGTAATAATCCATCGTGCCGCCAAGGGCACCGCCGGCGATGTGGTAGGTGAGCTCTATGCGCCCGCCGTCGGTGGTGTTGATAATCTTGTTGCGGGTGTCGCGAAGGAGCTGGAAGCCAATGCGGGAAATGCGGTCGTTATCGAATATTTTTACGGAGCCATCCGAGTTGCGGACGTAATCGGTTCCATCCTTATTGATGCGGGTGAAGTATTGTTCGTAACCGGAATCGATGTCCTTGTATTCGGCCTCTTCGTAGGTGTAGGAGATCATGCCTTCGAAAAGCTCGAACAGACGCTTGCGAAGCGAGACCTGACCGCCGAGACGCACGTCATCGTAATACGAGTTGTCGTAATTCTGGCTGGTGCGATAGAGCGTGAAGCCGAGGTGGAGTTCCTTTTGCAGGAACCACGGCTCCTCGAAGTTGATCGTGGCTTCCGACGAGCTGGAACCAAGCTGCAGGCGGATGCGGAATTTTTGGCCCGCGCCCTGCCAGAAGGATTTGCGGTTGAAGAGGTCGAAGTTCGACTGGCTGAGCTCGGCGAAAACGACTGCTTTTTCGAGCGAGCTGAAACCGGCGCCGAACTGGAGATTTCCCGTGCGGCCCTCCTGGACGGCGATCTTGAGATTGCGGCGTCCGGGAATGTTTGTGGTTTCGGGGGAAAGATTGGCGTCCTCGAAGAAGCGGGTGTTGTCGAGACGCATTTTGCTGCGCTTCATGCGTATCATGTCGAAAACCTCGCCGGGGCCGAGGTTGAGTTCGCGGATGATGACGATGCCCTTGGTCTTGGTGTTGCCCTCGATTTTAATGGATTCGACAAAGTATTGCTCGCTCTCGTTGATCTGGTATTCGACGTCGATGTTGCCGGTGGCAATGTTCGGTTTGCGAACCATGCGGACGTAGGTCTCAAGGTAGCCGTCCTTGCCGTAGAAGTCCTGGATTGTCTCAACGTCCTGGTCGAGTTTCGACGGGGTGAAGACCATGCCGGGGCGTTGCTGGATAAGAAGCTGGAATAGCGGCGTGGGATAGAGCTTGTTGCCGGAGAATGTGATGTCGCCGATGCGATACTGGCGGCCTTCCTCCACGGCGATGGTGACAATGAGCTTGTTTTCCTCGGGGTAGGCATAGGTGACCTTGCTGGCCGGGATTTCGATATCAAGGAAACCCTGCTCGCGATAGTAGTCGCGGAGCTTGTCGAGGTCGTCCTCAAACTCCTCGTCCTTGAAACGGCCCGATCCGGTGAGCCACGACCACATCCACCAGCGCTTGGTGTCCTTCAACTGGCCGCGAAGGGTTTTGGATTTGATGCTGTTGTTGCCGGTAAACTGAATGTCCTTGATTTTGACGCGATTGCCCTCGCGGATTTTGAAGATGACCGTGCCGTAACCGGTGGCGCGATCGCGCTCGATGTCGTAGCTCACATAAACGCGGTTGTAGCCTTTTTTCTGGTAGTATTCGCGGATTTTGTCGCTGTCGGCCTTCACCTGCCGTTCGTCGAGGGACATGTTTTGGCGGCTCTTGGTCTCCTTCTCAAGAGTGTGGCTCTTGACGTTTTTGTTGCCCTCAAAACG
Organism: Ereboglobus sp. PH5-5; assembly: GCF_029504805.1. Taxonomy (NCBI): domain Bacteria; kingdom Pseudomonadati; phylum Verrucomicrobiota; class Opitutia; order Opitutales; family Opitutaceae; genus Ereboglobus; species Ereboglobus sp. PH5-5. The sequence goes on from NZ_JAQFIT010000003.1 coordinate 249,756, forward strand.
GATTTCCTGAATGCGGTATTTCGGCGTGACCTCGACGATGATGTTGATGACGCGGGTGGGCAGAACCTCGCGCTTGACCTCGATAAACTCAAAGAGCCCGGTGCGGTAGAGCGAGCGGATGTCGTTGTCGATCATCGTCTCGTCGAGCTCAATGCCGGGGCGCACTTGCATGTTGGCGCGAACGAGCTGCTCGTTGATGTTGGCCGTGCCGACGAAGCGGACGGTCACAGTGCCCACGCGATAGGGTTGCGGCGCGGAGGGGGCGAGCCCCGGCGCGGATATGTGCTGCGCGTGCGCGCCCGCCCACGGAGTGATGAGCAGGGCGACAAGGACGAGGAGACGCGTGATCCGTTTAAGGCTCGGGTTGGTTACTATGGTTTTCAAAGCGTGTAATGTTACTGACAAAGCGTAGTTTGATTTCTCCTACCGGCCCGTTTCGTTGCTTGGCAATAATTAAGTCCGCCTCGGGCGCGGCAACCTGGAAGGTTTTGTCCGCGGTCTTGGGACGGGAGAGCATGAGCACAACGTCGGCATCCTGTTCGATGGAGCCGGATTCACGGAGGTCGGAGAGTCGGGGGACGCGTTCATCTTTTTCAGCGGCACGATTAAGCTGACTTAATACAAGAACGGGAACATTTAGTTCCTTCGCAAGCGATTTTAACCCGCGCGACGCCTCGGCAACCTGCTGCTCGCGCGGCACCCGCGAATCGGTGGGGCTGAGAAGCTGCAAATAATCCACCATGATAAACCCGAGCGGCGCCGGCGTGTCCTTGAGGCGGGCGGCGAGGCGGCGCGCCTTGGCGCGCAATTCCATGATGGTGAGCTGGCTCGAGTCGTCGATAAAGATGGGCGCCTTGCTGAGTTCGTCGGCGGTTTGGTGGAGCTGGGAAAACTCCTCGCCGCCGGGCGGGTAAAGGCCGTCGCGAAGTTTTTTTGTGTCCACGCGCGCACGGGAGCACAGAAGGCGCAGCGCGAGTTGCGAGGAGCCCATTTCAAGCGAGAAAATGAGCACGCCCACGCTCTTTCTGTCGTTGCGCGGCGGCGGAAGCGCGGCGGCCTCGGCGAAATTGAGCGCCAGCGAGGTTTTGCCCATCGAGGGGCGCGCCGCGAGAATGATCATTTCCTGCGGCTGGAAACCGTAGGTGAACTTGTCGAGCGAGGTCAGCCCGGAGGAGACGCCCGTGAGCCCGCCCTTGTGCCCGGCCATCTTGGTGATGAGTTCCATCGCCGCGCGCGTGGGACCGGACATCTGCTGCGCCGCGTCGGAAATGCGATCCTGCGTAACGGCAAAAATATCCTTCTCCACATTGTCGATAAACGACTCAAGCGGCCCGGCGTGCGTGTAGCACTCCTCGATGGCATTGGCCGCCACCTTGATGAGCTCGCGGAGCAGGTAAAGCTCGCGGACTTTCTCGATAAAATAAGGGGCCTGCGCGACGGTCGGAATGCGACCGCTGATCTGGGTGAGATAAGCATACCCGCCAACATCCTCAAGCTGGCGGTTGGTCTTGAGCTCCTCGGCAAGCGTGCCGCCCTCAATGGCCACGCCGTTGTTATACATATCGACGAGCCGGTCAAAGATGACCTGGTTTGCCGGGGCGTAAAAAGACTTGGCGGTAATCTTGCCCTCTAGGCAGCGGGCAACGGTGTCGTTTCCGTCGATAAGGCAGCAGGAAAGAAGATATTCCTCCGCCTCGAGGCTGTGCGGCTGGACGCGACCCGTGGTGATTGCCGCGGACGCGGCGGCCGTCTTGCGCGAGCCGCGCGCACGACGAGGCGCGCCCTCGTGGGCGGCATTCTGGTCGGATGCGGATGCGGAATCGTCAGCCATGTTTGAGCAGCAAAGGATTGAGCCAAACCGACGTTCGCCGAAACGCAATGCGGCAATCATAAAACCGCGAAAAAATTATTCGCAAAACTGTTCACACCAATAATCGGCGCGGCCGTTTTTGCGGGGCTCCGGGCACAACAAAGGGCGCGTTTTTGGAACGCGCCCTTGTGGTTGCCGGGTTGTCGCTTTTCTTACCAGGCGCGGCGGTAGCCGAGGCTCAGCGACCAGGGCCGCTCGTAGTCCGAGGCCTTGTTGTATTCATAGTCAAAATACACCTGGCTTCGCTCGTCGATCAGGTAGCCCACTCCCGCCCCGGTCTCAAACCGCC